>JAFYLQ010000018.1 GCA_017550105.1 Clostridia bacterium
CGCAAGCAGCACCGGGAGATGCGCCAAGACCCTTACCTGCAGGAGTTGCAGCCTTAAGTGCTTTAGCATCGAACTGGGGATGAAGAAGAGTGTCAAGGTTTCTGGGATCGATCATAGCAACAGCTTTCTTTTCGTCGATCATGCCTTCGTCAACGAGGTCACAAGCGATTTTAAGAGCAGCCTTTGCAGTTCTCTTACCATTTCTTGTCTGAAGCATATAGAGCTTACCTGCTTCAACAGTGAACTCCATATCCTGCATATCTCTGTAGTGATCTTCGAGGATTGCGCAAACCTTTGTGAACTCTGCGAATGCCTCGGGGAATTTGTCAGCCATTTCAGCGATGGGCATGGGAGTACGAACACCAGCAACAACGTCTTCACCCTGAGCGTTTACAAGGAATTCACCCATAAGGCCTTTTTCACCTGTAGCGGGGTCACGAGTGAAAGCAACACCAGTACCACAATCATCACCCATGTTACCGAATGCCATAGCCTGAACGTTAACAGCAGTACCCCATGAGTAAGGGATATCGTTGTCACGACGGTAAACGTTTGCACGGGGGTTGTCCCATGAACGGAAAACTGCCTCTACAGCGCCCATAAGCTGTTCCTTGGGATCTGTGGGGAAATCTTTACCGATTTTTGATTTGTATTCAGCCTTGAACTGACCTGCAAGCTCTTTGAGGTCTTCAGCTGTAAGCTCGATGTCCTGAGTAACGCCTTTAGCTTCCTTCATTTCATCGATGAGCTGCTCGAAGTATTTCTTACCAACTTCCATAACAACGTCAGAATACATCTGAATGAATCTTCTGTAGCAGTCATAAGCCCAACGAGCGTTGCCTGACTTTGCAGCCATAACTTCAACAACTTCTTCGTTAAGACCAAGGTTGAGGATTGTATCCATCATACCGGGCATTGATGCACGAGCACCTGAACGAACAGAAACGAGAAGGGGATTTTCCTTGTCGCCGAACTTCTTGCCAACAACGCCTTCCATTTTGTCGATGTATTCCATGATCTGTGCCTGGATATCATCGTTGATTTTTCTGCCGTCCTCATAGTACTGAGTACAAGCTTCAGTTGTGATTGTGAAACCCTGAGGAACAGGAAGACCGATGTTGGTCATTTCTGCAAGGTTTGCACCCTTACCACCGAGAAGCTCACGCATTGAAGCGTCGCCCTCTGAGAACAAATAAACGAATTTTTTGCTCATAATTTACCTCCATAAATAATGTACATTTTAATGGGTATATTAAACCATCAATCATTTTAGCACATAATTTCTGATTTTTCCATAGTTTTATTGGAAAAAAGGCAGAATATTACAATATTTTTTTTGTTGAAGATTGACAATACAACATTAAATTAGGAATGAGGAATTAGGATTTAGGAATTAATTAAAATTTATCGTAAAAAATAACCTCATCAATTGGTCTGAATTGGTTGTGGAAGTCGGCGGGGGTTGCATCCTCTGCAGGGTAGCCCATTACAAGAAGTGCTACGGGCTCGACATTCTCGGGAATTTCAAAGGCATCCCTCATCTTTTTCGGGTCAAAGTGCATTACCCAGGTTGAGCCCACACCTAAGCTGTACGCACCGAGCATCATATGGGTCGTTACTATGCTGGCATCTGCTACGCCACAGGTTTTACCGTCGTATTTTCTTGTCCAGCATTCATCCTTGTTGTAGCAAACAAGCATTGCCGTGGGTGCATCAAAATGACATCTTGTGCAATTTTTAAGCTTTTCAATTGCCTCATCCGTGTTAAGAACAAGTATTCTCTGAGGCTGATTGTTACAGCCCGTGGGTGCAAGGTGACCCGCTTCAAGAATTTTATCTACAATATCCTTCGGCAAATGTTCATTTGTGAATTTCCTCACAGAATAACGCTCTGCAATAAGCTTATAAAAATCCATAGTTTTATCCTCCGTATACTAAAACTAAGCAGCAAGGCTTTCCTTACTGCTTAGAAAAAATTTATTCCTCGTATTCCCCTGCCGTTACGGTCATAACTGAAATAAGGTTATAGCCGTCCCCTGCTTCCTTAAGGGTAATATCCGCATATTTGTCGGGCTGTGCCGCCTGCACCGTGCCGTCGGGTGCAACCTCAACATTATTGGTGCTTACGTAGCCTATTCTGAGCACGATGAAGCCACCTGTTTTGTCAACGGACTCAATGCGAACGGTAAAGGGTGGCGTTACACCCGTAAGGGGTACAACGTAGATGTTTTTGGTTGCATCATAAATGAACTCGTAACCGTAACCTACAACGTTGCCGTGTACTATGGGTGTTTCGTTGCCGAACATTGCATAGTAATATTCTTCAACGTCCGTTGCGGGAACCTCAAGACCCTTGTCGGTTACGTTATAAGCACCCGTTTTAACGTCGTCGTCAAGAAGTGAGCATACGGCAATATTGCGAAGCGCATCCTTGTTTGCCTTGGTAATATCCGAGAAGGGGTCGGGGTCAACACCAACTACCCACGTAAGGTAATTTGCATACTTTGCATATTCGGCGGATTTATCGGTCTTTGATTCAACAAAGGAAATCACCGACATAACTATTGAAACCACGCCCACTATTGCAAGGATAAGCACAAGAAGACCCGCTATAAAGGGGCCTCTTTTTTTCTTCTTTTTTTCGAGGGTGATTACTTCATCCATAATTTTACCTGCCGTATTTTCTTTTTGTGCGTTCAGTACGTCTTTCGAGGGCTTCTTTACGAGCCTTTTCCTTCTGACGTTTTTTCTTTTCGGCCTCTTTCTGGCGTAAAAGAAGGTTTATTCTGAAAACTACAATGGTACCGCCGATTACCTGAACAATATCACAGCCTGTAGCCTCTGCAATTTTTTGTGCAAGTACCTTGGGCTCCTCAGGGGCGGATTCAAGGTGAACCTTTATTTTAAAAAGCTCCCTTGTGTTAAAGGTATCCTCAAGTTGTGCCACAACAGCGTCGGTGATACCCTCTTTACCTATCTGAAAAATGGGGTCAAGACCGTTTGCCTCGGCACGTAATTTTGCTCTTTCTTTGCTTGTCATATTATCTTATTCCTTTGACCATGTTGTACCCTCACGGGTATCAAGAAGTTTAATGCCTTTTTCCAAAAGCTCGTTACGGATTCTGTCCGCCTCTGCAAAGTTCTTTTCCTTTTTGGCGGCGGCTCTCAAAGCGATTTGCTCCTCAACGTAAAGGGTAAGCTCATCCTTTTCACCTGCGTCGCTCTCGTCCTTCTGTGCAAGCTTCTTTGCACCCTCAACAAGGTCAAGAGAAAGCACACGGTCGAAATCGTTGAGAAGGTAAACCTTTGTTTTATCGTTTGTTTTTTCCTTAAGAACGTCGTAAACTGCAGTAACTGCAAGGGATGTGTTGATATCGTTATCAAGTGCACCCTTAAAGGACGCCGTAAGCTTTTCTACTGCTGCAGCGTCAAGCTCGTCACTTTCAACGGGGTTAAGAGCGGCAATTTTTTTAAGAAGCTTATCATAAGCGGTGGCCGCACCGTCAAGATTTTCGTAAGAGAAAACAAGCTGTTTTCTGTAGTGGGACTGAAGGCAGAAGAATCTGTATGCCAAGGGATTATAGCCCTTTTCCTCAAGAAGTGAAACTGTAAGGAATTCGCCCTTTGATTTGCTCATTTTACCTGAGTTTGTGTTAAGGTGTAAAACGTGGAACCAATAATTACACCATTTGTGACCAACGTAAGCCTCGCTCTGGGCAATTTCGTTGGTGTGGTGGGGGAAGGCATTGTCGATACCGCCGCAGTGGATATCAAGTCTTTCACCAAGGTGCTTAAGACTTATAGCGGAGCATTCAATATGCCAACCTGGATAGCCCACGCCCCAGGGTGAATCCCATTTAAGCGCCTGCTCCTCAAACTTTGACTTTGTGAACCAAAGAACGAAGTCGTTTTTGTTACGTTTATTTGTGTCCTCTTCAACACCGTCACGAACGCCGACCATAAGCTCCTCGCTGTCGTGCTTGTTGAAAACGTAATACTCGTCTAATTTTGAAGTATCAAAGTAAACGTTGCCCCCTGCTACGTAGGCATAATCCTTTTCAAGAAGGCCCTGAACCATGGTGATGAATTCTTCAATGCAGTTTGTTGCAGGTTCAACCACGTCGGGAACCTTGATGTTGAGCTTTTCGCAATCCGCAAAGAATGCATCCGTATAGAATTTGGCAATGTCCATAACGGTTTTATTCTCACGCTTTGCACCCTTGACCATTTTATCCTCGCCTGTATCGGCATCGCTTGAAAGGTGGCCAACGTCGGTAATGTTCATAACACGCTTCACGTCGTAACCGCTGTAGCGAAGGTGTTTTTCAAGCACGTCCTCCATAATATAGCTACGAAGGTTACCTATATGTGCAAAGTGGTAAACCGTAGGACCGCAGGTATACATACTTACCTTGCCCTCTACGTTCTCCTTAAAATCTTCTTTTTTTCTTGTAAGTGAGTTATAAAGCTTCATATTATCAACCCTGTCTGTTATTTAGAAAAATCTATAAGTTTAATTGACTGTTTCACGTACACGGCACCTGAAATTACACACAGCACCGCCGTAACCCACAAAAGACCGTTGGACACGGTGCTTAAAGGGAAACTCTCGCCCAAAATACCACATTCGTTAAGGTGGGCAAGTACCATTATAACAAGTGAAAACACCATCTGTGATACGGTTTTCATTTTGCCGTAAATATTTGCGGGAATCACGACGCCCTGAGCCGTTGCCACTAATCTGAATGAGGTAATAGTAAACTCTCTTAATAATACTATCATAATTATCCAGATATTGCAAAGGTCAAATTTCATAAAGGCAAGAAGTGCCGCAGTTGTAAGTATTTTGTCCGCCACAGGATCAGCAAGCTGACCGAAAACCGTTACAATATTCCTTTTACGCGCAATTTTGCCGTCAAGAAAATCCGTAAAGGAGCCAATGGCGAAAACTATAAGACCCCACATAAAATGGTATTTTATATTACTTAAAAACAAAGCAAGAAAAATCGGTGTGAGGATTATTCTTATTATTGTCAGTTGGTTAGGCAAATTCATATTTTTCATATTGCTTCACCAATAAGGGAATAATCGTCCTTGTCAAAAATCTCAACAGGCACAATATCGCCGTCGTCAATTCTGTAGCCCGACGTAAGAATTACGTTGTTATCAATATCGGGAGCGTCCATATATGTTCTGCCATAGTAACTGTCCGTATAGGGGTCATAGCCCTCAACAAGCACATCAAAGGTTTTGCCGATGCATTCCGCAAGCTTTTCTTCAGCAATTGTGTACTGCTGATTCATAATAACCTCGGCACGTTCTGCGGCAACCTCGGGGTCAACCTGATTGTCGAAATCGTATGCAGGAGTGCCCTCCTCACGGGAATATGCAAAGCAACCGACTCTGTCGAGCCTTGCTTCGTTCACAAACTCTGAAAGAGTTGTAAATTCCTCGTCAGTTTCACCGGGGAAGCCTGTAATAAACGTACTTCTGAGAACTACGTCGGGAATTTTGGCTCTTATTTTTTCAACAAGGGCAAGAAGGTTCTCTTTATCGCCCTTTCTGTTCATAGCCTTAAGAATTTTGCCGTCTGCGTGTTGCATTGGCATATCAATATAATTACAAACCTTGTCGTTTTCAGCAATGGCGTCAATAAGCTCGTCGGTAATTTTATCGGGATAGCAATAAAGAAGTCTTATCCACTGAAGCTTTTCGATTTCGCTAAGCTTATTTAAAAGCTCGGGAAGCTTAAGCTCACCGTAAAGGTCCTCGCCGTATTTTGTTGTGTCCTGAGCCACAAGGATTATCTCCTTAACGCCCTTTTCGCAAAGATTCTTTGCTTCGTCAATAACGTCGTCCATCTCACGGCTTCTGAAATCACCCCTGATGGAAGGAATTGCACAGTATGAGCAACGGTTGCTGCAGCCCTCGGCAATTTTAAGGTAGGCAGTATATTCGGGAGTGGTAAGCACTCTGCCGCCGTTAAGGGGAAGCGCCTCCTTTTCGGGGAAGGACGTATAAAGCTCGTCGTTTTCAAAAAGAGCATCACAAACGGCAACGATATCTGCATTTGCACCAATACCCACAACGCCGTCAACCTCGGGAATTTCGGAAACAACCTCATCCTTATAACGCTGGGCAAGACAGCCTGTAACTACGATTTTACTTAAAAGCCCGTCTTCCTTAAGGTCTGCCATTTCAAGTATTGCATCAATTGATTCTTTTTTTGCATCCTCAATAAAGCCACAGGTGTTTACAATAACAACGTCTGCCTTATCTGCCTCCTGCACGAGGATATAGCCTGCATCAACAAGCTTTTTGAGCATTATCTCGGCATCCACCTGATTTTTGGGACAACCAAGACTAATCATTCCGACTTTTCGTGACATAATTTCCACCTCATTATTGGGGCATTTCTACGCCCATTTCTGAAAAAGCATCTTTAATATCGCGGTAAGAATAGCCCATTCTTATAAAACGGTTCACTAATCTTTTTCGGTCCTTTTCATTTTCGAGATTTTTCTCGTATTTTGACCCTAACATATCTATAATACGCTGAATTGGCTCGTTGTCAAGTATTTTCAAGGTATTATCAATGGTTTCGGGGTCAATTCCCTTGTTTTTTAATTCGTATGATATCCTTTTTATATCATACTTTTTCACTTTAAAAAG
Source organism: Clostridia bacterium (assembly GCA_017550105.1). GTDB lineage: Bacteria > Bacillota > Clostridia > Oscillospirales > Acutalibacteraceae > DTU089. The sequence continues at coordinate 6,673 of JAFYLQ010000018.1, forward strand.
ATATTCGGTATACTCACGGCAATATTCTTCATCATTAAGATATCCGAATGAATTTATTTTATCAATGGCTCTGCTTGCCGCCTCATCACCGAACTTCATTTTGAGCTTGTTGTATAATTCCTTTTCGGAATACCCCCTCATGGACAGGTACTTCAAGCCCTTTTCGTAAGCAGAGCGAAAGCCTGCCTCCCCCTCGAGGGAAGCAAGCTCGTCTTCTGTAATTTCCTGACCCTCCGAATACCCTGAGCGATACCAGAAGTCATCGTACAGGGTAAGGGTATATTTATTATCAATGTATATGTGTACCTTGTTGCCGTTACCCGGCTTTGAAGTAATTATCATTTTGATTAATCGTCAACGGCTATGTCAATTTTAGCCCTTGCCTTTTCCTTTGTTACAGGCTCTGCGGCGGCTACGGGTGCAGCCTCTCTGCGGGAAATGGGGTTTCTTGCAGAAATTGCATTGCGGATAGCCTCACGAACCTTGCCTTCGATTTCGGCACAGAATTCGGGATTCTGACGGATGTATTCCTTAACGTTGTCACGACCCTGTCCGAGACGCTCCTCGCCATAATAGAACCACGCACCGCTTTTTCTGACAATTTCCATTTTAACTGCAAGGTCAAGAATTTCACCGTATTTGGAGATACCCTCGCCGTACATAATATCAAACTCTGCCTCTTTAAAGGGAGGAGCAACCTTGTTTTTAACGATTTTTGCCCTTGTACGTGAGCCGATGAACTCGTTACCCGCACCCTTTAACTGCTCAACACGTCTTACGTCCATACGGATTGTTGAGTAGAATTTAAGAGCACGACCGCCTGTTGTAACCTCGGGGTTACCATAAATAACGCCAACCTTTTCACGAAGCTGGTTGATGAAAATAACAGTTGTGTTTGACTTTGCAATTGCGCCTGTGAGCTTTCTTAAGGCCTGTGACATAAGACGGGCGTGAAGACCCACGTGTGAGTCACCCATTTCACCCTCGATTTCTGCCTTGGGAACAAGAGCCGCTACAGAGTCCACAACAATAACGTCAAGAGCACCGGAGCGAGCAAGATACTCGGTAATCTCAAGAGCCTGTTCACCGTTGTCGGGCTGTGAGACAAGAAGTGAATCAATATCAACACCAAGCGCCGCCGCATAAACGGGGTCAAGCGCATGCTCGGCGTCAATAAATGCCGCTTCGCCACCCATTTTCTGAGCCTCTGCCACTACGTGGAGAGCAAGTGTGGTTTTACCTGAGCTTTCGGGACCGTATATCTCGATAATTCTGCCCTTGGGAAGACCACCGATACCTGTTGCCGCGTCAAGTGCAATTGAGCCTGTGGGAATAGCCTCAATGCTCATACCCATATTTTCGCCAAGGCGCATAACTGCACCCTTACCGAAATTCTTTTCTATTTGTGTGAGGGCTGTTTCAAGCGCCTTTGATTTTTCTGATCTGTCTGCCATTGTAATACTCCTTCCAAAGTGTACAAATGTTCGGTTTCAACGAGTATTATATATGATAATTTCTTAAAAATCAAGCAATTTTCAAAAAAAAGTTTAAAATATTACCGCAGAATATGTAAAAGTTCATAAAAAGAGTGATTTTATAAAAAAAATACTTGCATTTGCATTGAAAAGGTGATATCATACGTTCGTTGTCTTATGTTTAGACTTATTTAGGCTATATTTATGATTATATGAAGGAGGTGCAGCTCAATGGCAAAATGCGAATTTTGTAACAAAGAGGTTGCTTTCGGCATCAAGGTTTCTCACTCACACAGACGTTCAAACAGAACATGGAAACCCAACGTTAAGAGAGTTAAGGCAATCGTTAACGGCTCTCCCCGTAGAGTTTATGCTTGCACACGCTGCTTGCGCTCCGGTAAGGTTACCCGCGCTATCTAAGTGAATCAATCACAAAGCAATTCAGCTCCGAAGTTTGCTTCGGAGCTTTGCTTTTTTTATTTTCTTTTACGTTTTATATAAAAGAATATTCAAAAATTGTTTAAACATTCCAATTGCAATTGCGCACTGCATATTATATAATGTATATTAGATAATTATCAAAGCATAGGATGTGATTTATTGAAAAGCAAAAAGCTGACTGCTTTGTTTCTTGTTATAAGTGTTTTTATTCTTAGCTTCATAATTCCCACGGGTGTTAACGCTCAGGCCGAGCTTCCCGACGAAGCACCCGCCCAAACCGACAATTACGTAATTGCCGCCGAAAAGGATTTTGAGTACATTGCTACTCCTAAGAATAATCCCAAATGGGCACTTATTACAAAATACAAGGGTACCGACACAAAAATTATAATCCCCGAAACACTCGGCGGATATAAGGTCAAAACCTTATCCTCATACGTTTTCAAGGAATGCACAAAGCTCACCCACATTTTCCTGCCCACTACTGTTACAAGCGTTTCGGGTCAGACCTTTGCCGAGTGTCGTTCACTTGTTTCAATTGAGGTTGCCGAGGATCACGAAACCTACCTTTCCGAAAACGGTGTCCTTTATAACTACGACAAAAGCACTATTGTTGCCTACCCCAACGGTCTTGAGGGTGAATTCACAATCCCCGACAGCGTAATTACCATTGGCGGATACGCTTTTTCGGGTACATATCGCCTTACCAAGCTTTATATGCACAACAGAGTTTCCTCCGTAAGCGAGGGCGCCTTCCTTGAGTGTGACGGTCTTGAATACATAAAATTGAGTGACTGCCTCAAGGTTCTCGGCAAAAAGGCTCTTGCAGGCTGTGACAGCCTCAGGGAGCTTCATTTACCCGCTTCCTTAAGCATAATCGGTGATGATGCCGTCCTCGGTGAGTTATCCTCCGACGACTCAAAGCAGTACTATTTTACCGACGGTATTTACTGTGTAAAAAACTCTTACGCTTACAACTACGTTTATAAGCTCGGCATACGCTCACCCTACCTGATTACTGAGGAGCGCACCTTATCGGATATTAATTCAGGTATTTCGATTGTTGACGTAATGGGCATTTTACCCATGGATAAAGATTTATTCCTTAAGGTTACACCAATTGCTCCTGACACGGTAAAGGCATTGTTACCCGTAAGGTACAATGGTATTTTATCCTACAACGTTTCATTGACAACCACCGAAATAGTTGCCGAAGAAGAGGACGTAGTGACAATTGAAACAGAATACACTCCCGCTTCCTCACTCATTATAACCTTTGACAAATTGCCCGAGGATACAATTATCACAACTGCAAAAATTTACCGTCTCAGCGGTGATAACACTTACGAGCTTCTTCGTTCGCCCCATACACCGTTCGTTGCCGCACAGACAAAAAAACTTGGAACGTTCGTGGTTATAAATAACAACGACTTCTCCAAATCGGGTGATATGGACGGTGACGGCATTATAACAAGCTACGACGCAAGGTTTGCCCTTTGTGTTGCGGCGGGTCTTGTAACAGATATTACCGAGGCTCAAATGCTCACCGGTGACGTTCAGGGCAATGACGGTGTGGATACGTCAGACGCCCATACAATTCTGCGATATGCCGCAGGAATTATGAACTGATATTTTTTGTGGAGGGGAAAATATGATAGACACAACAAATAAATACAAGGCTAAAATCAATAATATGTTCTTCAAGGGTGACGCCGTTTTCGGTATGTCCTGTACGGACGGTAAATACGGAATGGAAATTGACCTTGAGGGTGCGGAGTTTGATATGCCCGTAGAAATTACCGAGGCAGAGGTTATAGATACAACAATTATTGCAAAAGCCACAACCACTCTGCTTCCCGAAAAAATAATCGACGTCAACCTCACCTTTGAGGATGATAAATGCAACGGATTTTTGAAAATACCCTTTATCGGTAAAATCAAAATCAAGGATGCTATGAAGGTATAAAAAAGCTCTCGGTTCATTTTTGAACCGAGAGTATTTTTTTATTTATCATAATAAATAACCTTACCGCTTTCAACGGAGCGTGTAAGCCAGGTGTTACCGCCGATAATACAGTTATCGCCGATTTTAGTGTCACCGCCAAGGATTGTGGCGTTAGCGTAAATAACAACGTTGTTACCGATGTCGGGATGACGCTTGATATTCTTAACGGGGTTACCGTTTTCGTCAAGCTTGAAGCTTTTGGCACCAAGGGTAACACCCTGATAAATTTTAACATGACTGCCAATTGTGGTGGTTTCACCGATTACAATACCTGTGCCGTGGTCAATACAGAAGTACTCGCCTATTGTGGCACCTGCGTGAATATCCACACCTGTTTTTTCGTGAGCAAACTCGGTCATAATACGTGGTATAAGCGGTACGTTCAGATTATACAGCACGTTTGCAAGTCGGTATATTGAAATTGCGTAGAAGCCGGGGTAACAAATAAGCACCTCCTGATGGCATTTAGCCGCAGGGTCACCCTCGTAAATTGCCTCAATATCCTTAACAAGAAGTCGTTTAACCCTTGGCAATTCACTTATAAAAGCATTGCACAAAGCCTCGGGAGTTTTATCCATAACCGTGTGGTTGAACTCACACGCACCCTTTATCTGTTGTGCAAGGCGGTTGTAGATATTAAGCATAAGCTCAGTCTGTGAAAGAACGTTTTCGCTACCCTCACTATGCTTGAAATAATCGGGGAAAAGCAAGGACTGTAAGTCCTTTATAACCTTTACGACCTCTTTGCGGTCAGGTATAAGACACCTGTCGCAGGTATCCTTTAAAAAGCATTCCGAATTAACGTTTTCAAGTTCCTTCACGGTGCCTGTAACAAGCTCCATTGATTCGAGAAATTTATCCATAGAACAATCACCTCTGAGCCTATATTATCACAAAATATACTTTTTTACAATATTTTTTCTTTGTAGGAGTTTAATTGACACGTGGCTCACTTTTATGCTACAATTCCCCAAAAAGGGGTGACAGAATGGATATTATAAATGACGTTAGCGTTTGGGAAAAACTCAAGAATACCAACGAACCCATAATTATGTACGGCACGGGAAACGGTGCGGACAAGGTTATGGATATTCTTGAAAACAAAAGCATCAGGCTTTCGGGCATTACCGCAAGCAGCACCTTCGTCAGAAACCGCAGTTTCCGTGGTTTTCCTGTTATGCCCTTAAACCATTTTGAGGAAACACTCGGCAATTTTACGGTTATTGTAGCCTTCGGCACACAAATACCCGAGGTTATGGAAAATATTTATAATATCGCAAAAAAGCACCGTGTTCTCGTACCCTGTGTGCCCGTTATCGGCACCAAGGCTTTTGACAAAAGCTTTGCCTTAGAAAATGCAGAAAAAATTGAAAAAGCCTACAACCTTTTAGCCGATGATTTTTCAAGGGAAATCTACAGGGGCTACGTTAATTTCCTCTATGGCGGTGAGCTTGACACCCTTAAGAAAATCACCACTGCCGAAGATGAAGCCTTCCTTAATATCCTTAAGCTTTCAGAAAACGAAACGTATATTGATATAGGTGCATACCGTGGTGATACGGTGGATACTTTCCTTGAATATTCAAAGGGCTCATACAACAAAATTATATGTGCCGAGCCCGACACTAAAACATATAATAAGCTTATGAACCATTGCGAAAATTTAAATAATTTTAAAGCCTTTAACGCCGCCGTTACAGATACCGACGGTGTTGTTGGTTTTTCAAACGTTCACGGCAGACAGTCCGCATTAGGCGGTGACAAGCCCACAAAATCCGTGAGCCTTGGCACCTTATGTGAAAATGCCGAGCCCACGTATATAAAAATTGACTCCGAGGGCTGTGAATATGCAATATTAAAGGGTAGCAGTGATATTTTAGTAAAATACACACCCAAATTAAACGTTGCCGCATACCATAAAAGTGAGGATATTTTTGAATTGCCCATACTGATAAATTCAATAAACCCCGCGTATAAAATTCACCTGAGGCATCACCCCTATATCCCTGCCTGGGACACACTTTTTTATTGCACGAACTAACAAAAAATTTATTTTTTCGACATACATATTGACATTTACCTTAAATATATATATATTTAAATTGCAAATTAAAAATAACGTGTCAGCCGTCACGGGTAGTTATGCCACGGACAAATAAAATTCACCAATTTGAAGAATATCTTTTTCGGGTTCTTTGGGTAGGTGGTTTTTCTTTTTGGATGAATTCTCAGGGGTTCATTCAGATATTCTTAATTTGCGGAAAGGGGCTGCATAATTGTCCAACAACATTATTGAACTCAAGAATATTTCAGTTGCCTTTGATGGTCAACAAATTATAGAAAATATGAATTTATACATCCGCGACAAGGAGTTTATAACCTTTTTGGGCCCCTCCGGTTGCGGTAAGACAACCACGCTCAGAATGATTGCGGGCTTTCAGGAGCCTGATTCGGGCGAGGTTATCTTTGACGGTAAAGTAATCAATGGTGTTCCGCCCCACAAGAGGCAGTTGAACACCATTTTTCAGCGTTACGCTCTGTTCCCCCACCTTAACGTTTACGAGAATATTGCATTCGGTCTTCGCCTTAAAAAGACTCCCGAAAAGGAGATTAAAGCGGCAGTTACCGAAATGCTTGACCTTATAAACCTCAGGGGCTTTGAGCGTAGAAATATATCTTCTCTTTCAGGCGGTCAGCAGCAGCGTGTTGCCATTGCACGAGCATTGGTTGTTAAGCCCCGTGTGCTCCTTCTTGACGAGCCCCTCGGTGCACTTGACCTTAAGCTTCGTAAGGATATGCAGGTTGAACTTAAGAACATCCAACAGCGTCTCGGCATCACCTTCATTTACGTTACCCACGACCAGGAAGAGGCTCTTTCAATGTCCGACACCATCGTTGTTATGGACTCGGGCGTTATTCAGCAGATTGGCTCACCCACAGATATTTACAACGAGCCCAAAAACGCCTTTGTTGCGGATTTCATCGGCGAAAGCAATATTATCGAGGGTGTTATGCGTTCCGACTTCTGGGTTGAAATGGCAGGTCACAAATTCAAATGTCTTGACAAGGGCTTCGGCGTTGACGAAGAGGTTGACGTTGTTGTTCGTCCCGAGGACGTTGACGTTGTACCCGTTGAAGAGGCTATGATATCCGGTCAGGTTACGTCCATCACCTTCAAGGGTGTTTATTACGAAATTATTGTGGAAATCAAGGGATTCAAATGGATGATTCAGTCCACCGAATTCCAACAGCAGTATTCCACAATCGGTCTCAACATCGAGCCCGACGCTATTCACATTATGAAAAAATCTCAGTACTCCGGTCTTTACGGCGACTACAGCTCCTTCAGTGAAGAATTTGACGAGCTTTCAGACGCTACCTACGACGAAGACGACGAATAATTCCACCATTACTGAAATTTGAAAGGAGTGCTGACCGTGAATAAAAAATCATCACTTATGTCCCGGTTAGCAGGGGCTCCGTACATTGTCTGGGCGGCATTATTCATTATCGTTCCCTTATGTATGGTTGCCTACTACGCCTTTACCGACAACACCGGGGCGTTCACAATTCAAAATATTACAGGTCTCGCTAAATACACTGACACCTTCCTGCTCTCTATATGGTTAGGTCTTGTGGCTACTGTTGTATGCCTTGTTATAGCATACCCCTTAGCCTACATTATGGCTCAGAAGGGTCCCGAAAAGCAAAGCACCATGACAATGCTCATAATGCTTCCTATGTGGATGAACTTCCTTCTCAGAACCTATTCCTGGATGACCATTTTAGAGGATACGGGTCTTATTAACACAGTTATTACAAGCCTCGGCTTTGAGCCCCTGCAGTTAATTAACACCCGTGGCGCAGTTGTTTTGGGTATGGTTTACAACTTCCTGCCCTATATGATTTTACCCATTTACACCGTTATGCTCAAAACCGACCACTCACTTGTTGAGGCGGCTCAGGACTTGGGCGGTAACAAGCTTGACGTTTTCAGAAACGTTACAATACCCTTAAGCGTTCCCGGTATTGTTTCGGGCTTCACTATGGTATTCGTTCCCTCGGTAAGCACCTTCTATATTTCACAGAAATTAGGCGGTACGGGTACAATACTTATCGGTGACATTATAGAAACCCAGTTCCAGACTGCAAACAACTTTAATCTTGGTGCATCACTTTCATTTGTGCTTATGATTCTTATTTTCGTTTGTCTTGCAGTTATGAACAGGTTTTCAGACGATGACGGAGGTGTTATTTTATGACGAAAAAAACCTCCCTCGGCGGAAAGCTTTATACGGCACTTGTATTTATTTTCTTATACGCCCCCATTGCCGTGCTTATAGTTTTCAGCTTCAACTCGGGCAAGAGTACCTCTGTTTTTGAGGGCTTCTCCCTTTACTGGTACAAGGAGCTTTTCAACGATGCCGCAACCCTTTCGGCATTTAAAAACAGTATGATTGTTGCGGTTGTGTCTTCAATTATATCAACCGTTATGGGTACTGCCGCGGCAACGGGTATTTATAATTACAAAAACAAGCTTGTAAAAACAAGCATTATGACTGTAACCAATATCCCTATGATGAACCCCGAAATTGTTACGGGTGTATCAATGATGCTCCTTTTCGTGTTCATCGGTGCCATTTTCGGCAAAACAGGTACCTTGGGCTTCCCCACACTTATAATTGCGCACGTTACGTTTGAGCTTCCCTACGTAATTCTTAACGTGTTACCAAAGCTCAGGCAGACGGACCCCCACCTTGCAGAGGCGGCTCAGGATTTGGGCTGTACTCCCTTACAGGCATTCTTCAAGGTTATGCTACCCGCAATTATGCCCGGTATCATTTCGGGTCTTATGATGGCGTTTACACTTTCCGTTGATGATTTCATTATCAGCTACTTTGTAAGCGGTACTACCTCACAGACCCTGCCAATACGTATTTACTCAATGACAAAGCGTCGCGTTACACCCGATATGTACGCTCTTTCAACGCTTATTTTCCTTGCCATTTTGGCACTTCTTATTGTTTCAAACATCATAAGTGCACGTGGTGACAAGAAGCTGTCAAGGAAAGGCGGTTCAAAAAAATGATTAAACGCCTTTCTTCAGTAATTTTTGCTTTATTTATTGCCTTTGCCTGTATGTCCCCTGCGGTTTTTGCCGAGGGTGAAAAGGATTATTCACACCTTAAGGGCACAACCCTTAACGTTTACAACTGGGGTGAATATATATCCGACGGTCAGGACGGCACAGTTAACGTAAACAAGGCTTTCGAGGAAAAGTACGGTATAACCATTAACTATACCAACTACGAAAGCAACGAGAATATGTACAACAAGCTTAAAAGCGGTGGTGCAAACTACGACGTTATAATTCCCTCGGATTATATGATTGCAAAGCTTGTTGAGGAGGAAATGTTAGCAGAATTAAATTTTGAAAACATTCCCAACTACAAATATATTCTTGATAAATACAAGGGTCTTTATTACGACCCCGAGGAAAAATACACAGTTGCCTACACCGTTGGTATGGTTGGTCTTATTTATAACACCACTATGGTTGATGGTACGCCCGACAGCTGGGGTGCTTTGTGGGATGAAAAATATGCGGGTAATATCCTTATGTTCAACAACCCCCGCGACGCCTTCGGTATTGCACAATTGTATCTCGGGCAGAGCATAAACACCAACGACATTTCACAATGGGACGATGCCATTGAGCTTCTTAAAAAGCAGAATCCCTTGGTTTCATCCTACGTAATGGATGAGGTTTTCAACAAAATGGAGCGTGGTGATGCGGCACTTGCCCCCTACTACGCAGGTGACTTCCTTACAATGCACGACGTAAACCCCGACCTTGCCTTCGTTTATCCTAAAGAGGGCGTAAACTTCTTCGTAGACGCTATGTGTGTTCCGAAGAATGCCGAGAATAAAGAGGCGGCGGAGCTTTACATCAACTTTATGTGCGATGAGGAAATAGCAGTAGCAAATGCCAACTACATCTGCTACGCTTCACCCCATAGCCTTGTGCTTCAGTCAGATGACTACGACCTTAAGGGTGACCCCATTCTTTACCCCGCAGATGAGGATATGCCCAAAACAGAAATGTTCCAAAACCTTGATTACGAAACACAGCAGTATATGACAACCCTTTGGAACGAGCTTAAAATTGAGGGCAACACAAACCTCGACGTTTACATCGGACTGTCTTTGACACTGGTGCTTGTTGTAGCTTATCTGATTTATAAGTTTATAAAGGAAAAGAAACGCGAAGCGTACTATTAAAAATATAACCGTGTGTGAAACCAATCACACACGGTTTTGTTTTACCATTCTCTCATTATTTCGGGGTTTTGGAATATTTCGTCTAATTTTTTTATAAAAGGCATTACATCGTTGAATGCACCTATTCTGTGGTCGAACATAAGTGTTATGGGTAACACCTTTTTTGTTGCAAGGTCAACCTCGCCCTTTTCATTTCTGAAGGCATAGTCCACGTCCCTTGCCTTACCCATTGCCATAAGGAAGGTCTGAGGATATAAAAGAGGTGTATAGGTAACGTTACCGTTAAGACCGTCATACAGAACGCCCCAGTTGGTAAGACACACGGAGCCCTCGTTAAGCTCGTCCACAAGAAGCATTGAACCGTCCTTGGGTGCAGGCTTAAGTCGACCGTTAATCTTTGAAATCTTGTGCTTACCCACGTAACCCGTAACGGTCTGTGCAACTGTGGGTACCACTTCACCGCTGAGCATAAGTCCCACGGTTCTTTGTGTAACCACGTCAAACATAACTCTGTCAATATCGGTATTTTTAAGTCTTGCCATAAGGTCGTCAACCTGCTCGGCTATCTCTTTAAGAGTTTTATTTTCTGTTTCGTTAACCTTTATGGGGAAGGTGTCACCGTTTTCGAGCACAACAGGTACCGCAATATCAATATGCTCCTTCATAATGAGCGTACCGCAGGAGGAGGTTGTGTTAAACTTAAGGTGTGCATTAAGCTTGGGAGCCACCTTAAGACCCTCTGTAAGCACCTTTATCATAATGGTATTAAATGATATATTGTACCCGCAGGTTTCCTTGAAATTGTGAAATTCCTCCCAGAATTTGGTAATATCCGCCTCGTAATTATAACCGCAGGTGGGTGAATTCTGTTGGGCTTTGGTAAGGATATAGCCGGATATACGGTCCCTTAAACCGAAATACTTTACAGTATCGCCTTTTTCGGGCTTTCCCAAGGCACCTCTAAGATAATTTTTAACACTCATATAACTGTCCTCTGTTTTTTATTATTTTGTCAAATATACCACTTTTTATACACTTTTGTCAAATTAAAAAGGGAGTGCCGCAGCACTCCCCCGAATTATACAATTATTTCTTTTTGGCACCTATCTTGTTCAAAACCGAAACAGAAAGGATAATGATACCAACAACGATGAAGATACCTACCATACCTGCTACTGAGCAAAGGAGTGCCTCCTGAACATTATCTGTACTGAAGCCGATTTTTGCAGCCTCTGTAACAACCTCAGATGTTGCTACCTCTGTTACAGTTGTTTCAACTGTTTTTGCAAGTGTATTAAACATATCCATTTACCTCCTTAGTTACCAAAGAAACTCAGAATCATACCGCCGGCAATAACTGATGCAACCTGACCGGAAACGTTAACGCCTGTTGCGTGCATAAGAAGGAAGTTCTGATTATCTGCTTCAAGACCGAGCTTGTGAACAACACGTGATGACATGGGGAATGCAGAGATACCTGCCGCACCAATCATGGGGTTGAACTTCTTGCCCTCGGGAAGGAAGATGTTGAGGAATTTTGCAAAAAGAACGCCACCTGCAGTATCGAAAATGAAGGCTACAAGACCAAGACCGAGGATAAGTGCAGTTTCCCATTTAAGGAACTGTGAAGCGTGCATATTTCTTGCAACGGTGATACCGAGAAGGATTGTAATAAGGTTTGCAAGAACCTTCTGTGCAGTTTCTGAAAGTGAATCAAGAACACCACATTCTCTGATAAGGTTACCGAACATAAGGAAACCGATAAGAACTGCGGACTGAGGTGATACAATACCTGCAATAATTGTAACGATGATGGGGAAAAGGATTCTTGTTCTCTTGGAGATTGCCTTGCCCTCGTATTTCATACGAATCATACGCTCTTTTTTAGTTGTAAGAAGCTTGATAACGGGGGGCTGAACAATGGGAACAAGAGCCATATATGAGTAAGCGGCAACAATAATAGCACCGATGTACTGTGAATTAAGCTCACCTGCAACGAAGATTGACGTGGGACCGTCTGCCGCACCGATAATAGCAATTGATGCTGCCTCGTTGATGGGGAAAATAAGTGATGCAACGGAAAGTGTGAAGAAAATACCGAACTGTGCAGCCGCACCGAAAATCATAAGCTTCGGGTTGGAAAGCACGGGACCGAAGTCAATCATTGCACCGATACCGATGAATAAAAGCAAGGGGAAAAGCTCGTTAGCAACACCCGCTTTATAAAGAACCTCAATAGCGCCCTCTGCACCCTCGTTCTGTGAGATTGCACCCACGATGTTTGCGAGAGGAAGGTTTACCATAATTGTACCGAAGCCCATAGGTAAGAGGAGTGTGGGCTCCATATCCTTTGCGATTGCAAGGTAAATAAGCACACCGCCTATTGCCAACATAACAAGCATAGGTAATGTTTCGCTTAAAAAGTTCATACCTGCGATGGCTTCAAAAATACTGAGTATCTTTGTTCCTAAATCTGATAAGATTGCCATATTTTTCCTTCTTTCGTATTTTTTTATTCACCCTGAAGTTTGACAACACTTAAGCCTTGTGTTACTATCTTACGGCGAGGTGAAAAGTTTTGAGCGATAAAGCACGTTCTCATTCTTCAAAAAACAGAATAAAATCAATTGTACTCGTATCACTTTTTACCGCAATGATTGCAGTATGTTCATTTGTGAGTGTACCCTCTGCCGTACCGTTTACTCTGCAAACTCTGGGTGTTTTTACAGCCCTTGCGGTTTTAGGCGGTAAACGGGGCACAATCTGTATCGCCCTTTACGTTTTCATCGGGCTTGTGGGTGTGCCTGTTTTTTCGGGATTCAGCGGTGGCTTAGGTCACCTGAGCGGGGCAACCGGTGGCTTTGTGCTCGGTTTTATTATCTGCGGATTTTGTTATTGGATTATAACAAAAATATTCGGCAATAAAACTGCGGTTAAGGTCATAGGCTTATTAACGGGACTTTTAATATGCTACCTTTTCGGCACAATCTGGTACACCGCTTTTTACCTTAAAGCCTTTAACCCGAGTGAGTTTTTAACCACCTTAAAGGTATGTGTACTGCCCTTTATAATCCCCGACCTTGTTAAATTATGCGTCGCAATTATAATTGACAGAAAAATACCCCAATCAGTTAGATAGTTTATCACATTATATAAGAATAAACAATATGCATTTTTACATAGAAATCCCCTCTTTTAAAGAGGGGATTTTAGTTTATTTTACTGTTTTCGTTTATTTAACGATACCCTCAAGGAAGTTAACCTCTGTTACGTTGGTTTCGCGGTCAATACGGAATGTTTTAATTTCGTGCTTGCCGATATCATACCAGAAGCCGTTGTCAAAGAGCTTTGACATAAAGTATCCTCTTGAGCTTTCGATACCCTTGGTTTCGTAAAGTCTTACAATAAGGTCACCGCTACCGTCCTCGCAGCGCTTAAGTGCTGTAACAACAACGTTATCAAGGTTGGTGTAAAGGAAGCAATCCTTCTGTTGGAGCTCACCCTTGTGGTAGCTTTCGGGCACTGTAACAATATTGTTGTTGAAAAGATGAGCCTCTTTTACAACGTCGCTTGTATCTGCTTCACCCTCGTGGAGGTAAATACCGTAAGAGAAGCGGTTAAGACCCTCGTCGGTGAAGTTAAAGTCTGCCGCAGGTCTATCTGAATAATGGTCTGCGAAGATAACGTTTCTGAGTGCTGTAAGTCTTAACTCGGCACCGGGACAGTCGTAGCTGTACTTTGAGTCACTCATTATTGAAAGACCAACACGCTTGCCGTCCTTATTCACAGTAAGGTCCGCCCAGTTAAGTGCGGGCTCCTCCTCGCCGTTACAGGGTCTCTTAACAAATCCGCAGGGAATTTCGTAGGTAGAAATTTCTTTGTCACCGCCAACGGGGAATGCGAATTTGAGCATTGTGAAATTTTCCTGCCACATAGCTTTACAATCAACACGCAAGGTCTTCTGACCCTTTGCAAGAATAAATTCCTGAGTAAGGTATGAATCACCGAATTTGTGTTTTGTACGAATCACTGAACGAAGTGCTCCGTTTTCAACACGCTCAATATTCTGAAGCTCCATAAGACCCTTGATTTCGTGGAACTTAAATACCATATGAGCCCAGGTATCGGTTTTATCATCGTTTATAACAGTGGGAATTGCGAGGAAATTATCCCCTGCATATTCAACACCACTCTTTTTATCAACAAGGCTCTTTATATAACCTGTTTCGCTATCAAGCTCAACTGACATAAACTCGTTTTCCATAAAGAAATTCTGCTCACCGCTTAATTCCTTATCAGCCTTGACCTCGCTGTCCAGCTCTAACCAATAGGTAGCATAGCCAAAGGGAGGAACCTTAGCCATAAAGAGGGTGTCAAGATGGTTGTCATTGGAGCGTGATGAGCGCACGTTCTGGAAAAGAACCTCGTTGCCGTCACAATCAGTAACAGCCTTTGAGGGATGATATGTTCTTACGGGAAGCTCAACCTCGTAGGAATGGGGGTTGAAAACAACAACGGGACGGGGGAACTGCTTGGGCATAAACTCTGCATAGTGACGCTCCTCGAAAACAGGGTCACTAACACCCTCAAGCCACGTATCAATTTTACGTGAAATTCTGAGAACTGCATTATTATAGCTTTCGTTTGCTATATTCATTGCGTAGCCCTCGGACTCCTTAGCGTCCTCGTAAGCCTCCATAATTGAGCAGCCGCACATAATATCGTGGAACTGATTGAAGCATACCTTCTGCCATGCCTTTTCAAATTCCTTTGTGGAGGGCTTGCTGTCCGTAATGATTGATGAAAGTGTATCCCACTTTTCAGCTGCAGCAAGCACGTTTTCTGCCTTCCTGTTAAGGGCCTTAACAAGTGAGGTTGCACTGTAACATCCACTTGCGTGATGCTGTAATTCATCATTCCATGAAGGAAGGTCTATAAGTTCATTGAGAATATCCTCAAAATATCCGTCGGGAGAATCAAATTCAAGATCGTTGTAGCCTTCTCTTTCAAGATTCTCTCTGAGGTATTCAATGTCACCCCTTGTGGGGCCGCCGCCGTGGTTACCCACGCCGTAGAAAAGCATTAAGCCATGACCGGCCTTTTCTGCACGCTCCTCGGTATCATCTATTCTTCTGTTAAGAGCTTCGATACCGTTTGTGCCGTAGCCATCGGGAATATGGTATGTCAAAACTCTGCTGCCATCGGCACTATCCCACCAGAAAAGGTTTTCGGGAATTTCGCTGTTTTCGTGCTTACCGGGTCTTTGGAACACATAAAAGTCCATACCGCCCTTGCGAAGAAGCTGGGGTAACATTGCGTTGTGACCGAAGGAGTCAACGTTGTAGCCTGTTTTACAGGTTATGCCGAACTTTTCGTTGTAGTAAAGCTGACTGTAAAGTGCCTGACGGGCAAAGCTTTCGCCCGAGGGCATATTGCAGTCGGGCTGTACCCACCAACCGCCCATGGGCACCCATCTGCCCTTTTTAACCATTGTGCGGATTTCTTCAAACATCTGAGGGTCAATTTCTTCAACCCATTTGTAGTATGCCGCAGATGAGCAGGTAAAAACAAAATCGTTATATTCCTTTAATCTGTCAAGTGCACTTCTGAAGGTCTGCAAAACCTCTGCACAGCCCTCCTGCCATCTCCATAACCAGATGGGGTCAAGGTGGGCGTTACCTATAAGCTTAATTGTTTTATCCATTAGTTTTTACCCTCCTCGATAAATCTGAAATATCTGCCCAACCAATAGGCAAAGGTGTAGGGATAACAACTTTCAACACAGAAAACACCGCCACTGTCCTCGTTTTTGTACTCAAGGGGGTTTCTGTCGTATTTTGCAATAAATCTTTCGTCATTGGGAAGAAGCGCCGAGGTCTCCTCATAGCCACCCTTAAATAATTTTTTGGGGTAGTCACGACGCATATCAAGTGAAACGTTGGATGCAAGGCGGGAAACCGCAAAACGATAGAACCAGGTTCTGATACGCTCGGGGGCGGGCTTTGCATTGTCGGGGTCACTTAAGAAATAGGGGAAGTCGTAGCCGGGGTTGAACTCGGGAGCAAGTGAACCACGCCAGCTTCTGAAGGCTGTTCTGAACTTCTCCTTAAGGGCTTCGTCGGGCTCAAGAGTTATAAGACCCCAAAGAGAGAGAACTGCAAGCATATGGTCGCCGTACATAATATCCTCACGGAAGTCGATGCCACCCTGAACGCAAACCTGATTGAAGCGGTCGTAGTGCTTAACGGTAAGGTCGGCATAGCCCTTTTCAAGAAGCTCGTCATAAGTTTCCTGCCAGATACCCTTTTCGCCTGTTAAATGCATTGTAACCCTTAAGTACATAAGCATCTGACCTGCGTTAAGACAGGCATCAGCCCAGCCCATGGGTGTGTTAAAGTATTCAAGATTCCACTTTGCCCAGGTTGTGTAGCCACCGTGAGCCTCACGAAGAGCAAAGTTGTTTTTAATCATATGGGTTGTGGTGTTAACCGCCGCAGTTTTAAGAAGCTCATCATACTCGGGGTCTTCCCTGCCCAAAAATTCGTGAGCAACAAGAAGGTGCATATACTGATGTGTAATTTCGTCACTACTTGTGTCGCCCTTGTAGATGATGTCCGTATCCTCGTAGCCGTCGCAGGTGTAGAGCTTACGGAGTCTTTCGGGAATGGGAGCATCCGCCTTAACCTCAAGACCCACAATCTTTTTATTTCTTGCGTCGGTTGTATTAAGACAGGTAGCGGTAGCACCGTTTTTCTTGTAGAAAAGACCGTCATCGGGAACGGGCTCGTCCTTGGTAAGGTAGGTTCTTGCAACGAAGCCGTCGCCCCTGCCTGAAACGTACATAAGCATAAGGGTTGCTTCGCTGGCTCTCATAGCAACACGTCTTGCCTCGATTGTTTCGTCAGCAAGGTCGCCAAGCTCCCTTTTAAGGGTTGCATAACGGAAAATCTCACCCATTGCATAAGCGGCTGAGAAGCTACCGTCGTTATCGGAATGTCCGTAAGGAAGAATTGATTTAAGATTACCTGCTTCAGAAAGCTTCTTCTGACTTACCATTGAGTGACGCTGAACGTAGGTAAGGGTTTCCTCAAGAAGTCTGTATGACTTTTCCTCCATGGTCATAAGCACCATATCAATATGTGTAGCGCCGTTATCTGTAAGCACCCATACACCGTCCTTGTCGTCGGGTACAATTGAGCTTACGTTATTATCAAGAAGGTCACGACGTGCCGCAAAATGCATTACAACGTCGGTAAGGCTTTCTGATGCGGGATTGTAACGTGTCACGCCACCCTTACCGCCGTACCACATAACACCCCCTGCAGTTTCACAAAAACAGCAATAATCCTTTTTGCGAAGGGGTAAGGGATACTTAACGTCGGAAAGGTCGGGCTTCTGGGGTTTGACTTCTAAAAGTGATTTAGGCACTTCTATGTCATATTTTTTGAAGTGGCTTATAACCCTTGTTAACTGAGGGTATAATTTAATTGCCTCTGCCATAGAACTACTCCTTTTTCAATACAAATTTTTACATCTTAAATTTTACCAAATACCCGTTAAAAGTGCAATACAAAACCTCAATATATATGTAATATTTTTTGCAAAAAACAAAAAATAAAGTTTTTTTGAAATATATATTGGAATATACACAATTAAGTGATATAATAATCGTGTCTGTGCACAAGCAGACACAGAAAAATAAAGGTTGAGAAGGTCTTGCAAGCCGGCAAGACGCTGCTTCTTCCATCTTTATGTTCTAACAATTTTTCGAACAAAAAACGTAATGATTAAGAAGGTTTTGCAAACCGGTAAGACGCTGCTTTAGTCAGAAAGGAAAATGACAATGAACACTAACGCTTTTGAAAAACACGAATCCGAGGTACGCTCATACTGCCGTAATTTCCCCGCAGTTTTCACCAAAGCAAAGGACTCAATTATTTACGCCGAAAACGGCAAGGAATACATTGATTTCTTCTGCGGTGCGGGTGCACTTAACTACGGCCACAACAACGATTTTATCAAACAGCAGATTATTGAATACCTTGAAGGTGACGGCATTATCCACTCACTTGATATGTTCACCTCTGCCAAGAGGGATTTTATTGAATTCTTCTACGACAAAATCCTTGCTCCCCGCGGATTCGATTATAAAATTCAGTTCCCCGGACCCACAGGCACAAATGCGGTTGAAGCCGCACTTAAGCTTGCCCGTAAGGTTAAAAAGAGGAACAATATTTTCGCATTTATGGGTGCCTTCCACGGCATGACTCTCGGCTCACTTTCAATGACCACCGACCGTGATTCCCGTGAGGGCGCAGGGGTTGTGCTCACAGACGTAACCCATATCCCCGCCCCCTATATGTTCCCCGATTTTGACGTTTTGAATTATATGCAGACCCTTATTGACGACGACCATTCGGGCGTTTCAAAGCCTGCGGCAGTTTTCATCGAGCCCGTTCAAGCAGACGGTGGTATCCACGTTTTCAGCAAGGAATTTTTGCAGGGACTTCGCGAATTCTGTACCCGTAACGATATTCTTCTTGTATGCGACGACATTCAGGTAGGCTCTGCAAGAACAGGCTACTATTTCTCGTTTGAGCGTGCAGACATCACACCCGATATTGTGACCCTTTCAAAATCCATAGGCGGCTACGGTATGCCCTTTGCACTTGTTCTTTTCAAGCCCGAGCTTGACGTGTGGAAGCCCGGCGAACACAACGGCACCTTCCGTGGAAGTCAGCTTTCAATGGTTGCGGCTAAAGCAGGTCTTCAGCTTATGCTCGACCAAAAGGTTGAAGAAAAGGTACAGCGCCAGAGCGCAATTATTGAGGAATACCTTAACAAGGTTGCGGCACTTCACCAGGGCTTTGACGTAAGAGGCATCGGCTTTATGTGGGGTGTTGACTGTAACAAGGTTAAGCCCGACGCAGTTTCAAGAGCAATCGTTAAGGAATGCTTTGAAAACGGTCTTATTGTTGAGCGTGCAGGCAGAAACAACGATGTTGTTAAGCTTATGCCCTGCCTTTTAGCAGACGACGAAACCCTTACAAAGGGTCTTGAGATTTTCGTTGAGGCAGTAAAAACGGTTATCAATAACATATAAAAAAATTTAATATTAAAATTAACTGCAGACATACTACCAAAAGTGTGTTTGCAGTTTTGTTTTTTATGCCTCGGCATTACACACACGCCGTTTTCGCAGAAAACAAGAATGATTTATTATCATTTACATTATCATTATCATTATCATTGTCATTATCATTATCGGCTTTTTTGGGTTTTTCAGAAACCCACTGGGTTTTTAAGGTTTTATAAATAAACGTTTATCATTCTTTAACTTGTTTTGCTTTGGCAAAATATATCGAATAAATCGCAAGATTTATATATCGAATTACGTAGTAATATATCGAGTTTATCGTAAGATAAACATATCGACTGTCGATATATGCTTCGCATTCGATATGTGCCTTGCACTCGATATATTCTCGCTATGCTCAAATTCGATATGTTTCACTTCGTTCAACGCGATATGATATAAATCCTTTTTAATGTGTGCCTTAAGGAACTTATCGCACCGTAGGTATATCGCATCGCAAGATATATCGCAAATCCGTAAGGATTTATATCGCTACAAAGCGTGAACGCTTTGTATTACATTCGGCGAAGCCCCGAAATTATTCATTATTCAATATTCATTATTCAATATTCATCATTCATTATTCATTAAAAAAGCCCCTTGCCGTAGCAAGGAGCTTTTTATCATTCTATTTCAACCCTCTCATAAACTATCCCCTCACGCTCGTGAGTGAAGGTTATGTGTAAGGTATTGCCGTCTGCAACAATTGCAGGGTAGCTGAATTCGTGGTCACCCGTGGTGCTTTCGCACACAAAAAACTCGTGGAAGCTTTCACCGTTGTCGGTGGATTCAAGAAGCAGAAGGGGTGCTCTGTCGCCCCATTTACCCGTTGTGGGGTTCATCACAAGGTAAATATTGCCGTTTTCGTGACGGTCAAGGTCGATACCGCTGTTGGGGTTGAGCATTTCGGTTTCGTAACCCTTGCACCAGGTCTTACCGCCGTTTTTACTGTCACTTTTATAAATATGACCCTCGTCGGTTCTTATGAGCATATGAAGTCCGCCCATATCATCTTCCCATAACGTGGGCTGAATCATTCCCACCTTTTTAAGGTTCTTTTTGGGTCTTAAAACGAAGTTTGAACGTTCAAAGGTAATTCCGTCATCGTGTGAAATATCCACAAAGCACTTCCAGTTTCGGGTTATGGTTTCCTTTGATGCAGGGGCAACCACCACGCCGTTTTTAAGGCGAATGGGCTTGTTTTTAACGGGACCTCTGCCATCACACGTATCCTCGGGCATAAGCAACTGAGGCTTAGAAAAGCTCTTGCCGCCGTCAGTTGAAACGCAATAATAAGTGACCCAATTTGGAATGGGTTTACCGTATTTGAAGTAAAGTATTATTTCTCCGTTTTTACGCTTGAATAATACGGGGTTCCAATGGGGAAGCTCCTCGCCGTCCACTGCGATACTGTAAGGCTCCGCCCATTTTTCATTTTCACGGATGCTCACCCATATTTTAACATCGTCATTACCCTCGGCACTGCCGCCGAACCAAGCCGCAAGCACCTTGCCGTCATCAAGGGGTAACACGGTTGATGCATGGCAGGAATTGGTTACGGTTTTGGGAGGATAAATAAATTCCTTAAGACTGTTTTTTACTTTCATAATTTTCTCCTTGATTTAATGCGTAATTATCGAGACCCGCGGTCAGCCGATTTTAGGATAAAGTAATTGAAAACGTTAGATTACCGTAGGGGTCAGGCTCGCCTGACCCGTTTATTTTGTCGCAAACTTTATCTTTTCGGGCTAGGCAAGCCTAGCCCCTACAGTGTGTGGTTATTTTATACAAAGCTATATTAAAATCGGCTTTGCCCCGATAATTTTGCATTTTGCATTTTGCATTCTGCATTTAATTAATATCCGCTACCCTGCTCATCTTTAGCAATGGACACAATTCGGCTTGTGCCGAGTCTTTCGGCGCCGAGAGAAAGGAACTTTTCAGCATCATCAAGGGTTTTAATACCTCCTGCCGCTTTCATTTTAACGTTCTCGCCGATATTTTCAGAGAAAAGTTTTATATCATCAAAGGTTGCACCCGCAGTTGAAAAGCCTGTGGACGTCTTGATGAAATCCGCACCCGCTTCCGTTACGATTTCGCACATTTTAATTTTTTCGTCATCGGTAAGAAGGCAGGTTTCAATAATAACCTTTAAAATTTTACCGTCACAAGCCTTTTTGATTTCTTTGATTTCGTTAAGCAAAAGGTCGTATTTTTTGTCCTTAAGCCAACCGATATTTATAACCATATCAATTTCGTCCGCACCGTTTTTAACTGCATCTGCCGTTTCAAAAACCTTGCAGGCGGTGGTGTTATAGCCGTTGGGAAAGCCTATAACCGTACAAATTTTAAGCTTGTCACCGCAATAATCCGCACAGTCCTTAACGTATGACGGGGGTATGCACACACTTGCGGTATTGAATTTAATTCCGTCGTCACAAATTGCCTTTATCTGCTCCCATGTGGACTCCTGCTTTAACAGGGTGTGGTCAACGTGGGTAAGTATATTTTTTAACTCCATTTATATCGCCTCCGAATGGTATTGTAGCACTTTTATATAAAAAGGTAAACAGTATTATTAAAATATCATATTATTTAATAATTGATTTCATAGTTTTCTTGTGGTATTATTTAAGATGTATATTTATGTAATTTAATAATAAGGTGATTATTGTGAAAAATTTACTTGTAATTTTCGGCGGTTGCTCAAGTGAATATCCCGTATCCTTGCGCTCCTCCGCTTCGGTTCTCAGAAACATAGATAAATCAAAATACAACGTTATTACCCTCGGCATTACCCGTGACGGTAGCTGGTATCTTTACACGGGTGATATTGATTCAATCGAAAACGACACCTGGCTTAAGGATGAGTTTACCTCTCCTGCAATTCTTTCACCCGATAAAAACGATAAGGCACTTATCGTTCTTAATAACGGCACTTATGAAAAAATCAATATTGACGTTATTTTCCCCGTGCTTCACGGCAAAAACGGTGAGGACGGCACAATTCAGGGCATTTTTGACCTTGCGGGTATTCCCTACGTTGGTTGCGGTCTTTTAGCAAGTGCAATGTGTATGGATAAAGCCGTTACCAACACCCTTGCTGACGAAGCAGGTATTGACGGTGCAAAATGGGCGGCATTTACCGAGGCACAGTACAAGGCAGGTAAGGTTGACCTTAAGGCAATTGAAGATAAATTGGGTTATCCCATTTTCGTTAAACCCGCAAATGCAGGTTCATCAGTTGGTATTACTAAAGCTCATAATCACGAGGAGCTTTTAGGCGCCCTTGAGGTAGCCTTTGAAAACGACTACAAGGCAGTTCTTGAGGAAACCTTAATCGGTCGTGAAATCGAATGTGCCGTTATGGGTAACGAGGAGCCCGTAGCATCCTGCATCGGTGAGATTTTACCCACTGCAGAGTTCTATGATTTCGATGCTAAGTACGTTGATAACTCAACAGGTCTTGCAATCCCTGCAGACTTACCCGTTGAGGTGAGCGAAAAGGTACGTGAAGCCGCAGTGAACGCTTACCTTACAATGGGTTGCCGAGGACTTTCACGAGTTGACTTCTTCCTTTGTGATGACGGCAGAATCTGTCTTAACGAAATCAACACTCTTCCCGGCTTTACATCCATCTCGATGTTCCCCAAGCTTTTCGGTCAGGTGGGTATTCCCTACTCCGAGCTTTTAGATAAGCTTATTGAGTATGCAGAGGAATGTGCCCGATGAGAAACGTTGAAATAGAGTTCGTTAGCGAACAGCAATACCACGACGACCGTGAAAGCAGTAAGCTTAAGGCAAAGGGCTTTATGGAAGAAATTGACGGCGTTAAAGCCATCACCTACACAGAACCCGATGCCGAATTAGGCAAGAGCGAAACCGTTATTGAGGTAGTAAACAATAACTTTATAAAAATGACCCGAAAGGGACTTTATCAGGCAGTTTTTCTTATTGAGGAGGGCAAAACCCACACCTGTATTTACAAAACACCCTTTGGTGAAATGAATATGGATATTGTGGCAAAGCGTGTTAATGCATTTATACCCGACTGCTCAGGCAAAATTCTTCTTTGCTATAACCTTGAAAGCAACGGAGAAATAATTGGTGAAAACAATCTGTTATTAAAAATAAATGAAATTTGAAAGGTGTTTATAATGTCTAAATTAGTTAAAACAGCTGAAGAACAAATTATCAATGCCGTTACTGAGGCTATTAATAAAAACATTGCCGACGGCACTTTTATTGAAGCGGAAATCCCCGCTTTTAAAACCGAAATCCCTGCAGACAGAAAAAACGGTGACTACTCTGCCAACGGTGCATTTATGCTTTCCAAGGCACTCAGAATGCCCCCCAGAAAAATTGCCGATTGCATTCTTGAAAAAATCAACCTTGAGGGCACTTATTTTGAAAAATGCGAGGTTGCAGGTCCCGGATTTATTAACTTCTTCTTAAAATCCGACTTTTATGCAGATATCCTTCTTGACGTTGACGCCCTCGGCGACAGCTACGGCAGAAGTGATTTCGGCAACGGCAAAAAAATAAACGTTGAGTTCGTTTCCGCAAACCCCACAGGCCCCATGCATATGGGTAACGCTCGTGGCGGTGCTCTCGGCGACTGCCTTGCGGCGGTTCTTGAATGGGCTGGCTACGAGGTTGAAAGAGAATTCTACGTAAACGATGCAGGTAACCAGATTGACAAATTCGGTCTTTCACTCTCTGTTCGTTATCAGCAGATTCTTAAGGGCGAGGACTTTATTGAGCTTCCCGAGGACAGCTACCACGGTGACGATATCAGAGTTCTTGCTCAGAGCTACATTGACGAAAATGGCGACGGCCTTCTTGAAGTAAGCGAGGACGAAAGAAGAAAGGCGCTTGTTGAATTCGGTCTTCCCCGCAACATTGCAAAGATGAAGGCGGCTATGGAAAAATACCGCATCGACTATAACACATGGTTCTCAGAGCTCACACTTCACAACGGCGGTGAGCTTAAAGAAACAATCGATATTCTTACAAACAACGGCTACACCTACGAAAAAGAGGGTGCACTCTGGTACAAGAACATTGATGTTCAGACCGCTATTTTAAAGCGTGAGGGCAAGTCTCAGGAATACATCGACAACCTTGAGCTTAAGGACGACGTTCTTATCCGTCAGAACGGTAACCCCACCTACTTTGCGGCAGATATTGCATACCACAGAAACAAACTTCTTAAACGTGGCTTTGATACAGCTATTGACGTTTGGGGTGCAGACCACCACGGTCACGTTGCACGTATCAAGGGTGCTATGGAGGCAGTTGGTCTTGACGGTGGCAGACTTGACGTTGTTCTTATGCAGCTTGTTAACCTTATGAAGGACGGCAAGCCCGTTAAAATGTCAAAAAGAACAGGTAAGGCAATTACACTTGTTGACCTTCTTGACGAGGTTCCCATTGATGCAGTTCGTTTCCTCTTTAATATGAGAGAAGCAGGCTCCGCTATGGACTTTGACCTTGACCTTGCAGTTGAACAGTCCAACCAGAACCCCGTTTACTACTGTCAGTATGCACACGCAAGAATCTGCAGTATTTTAAAGAAGCTTGAAATTGAAGGTGTTAAGGCAAGAAAACCCGAAAAGGCAGAGCTTCAGTTGCTTTGCAGCGATGAGGAAAAGGACCTTATTTCCCACCTTGCTTCACTTACAGGCGTTATTGTAAATGCAGCTAACACCTACGACCCCGCTAAGATTACACACTATGCAACAGACCTTGCTACAAAGTTCCACCGCTTCTATAATGCACAAAGAGTTATGGTTGACGATGAAGCACTTATGCAGTCAAGAATTTTCCTTTGCCTTTGTGTAAAAAACACTATGAAAAACGTCCTTTCAATGCTTAAAATCAACGCCCCCGAAAGTATGTAATAAAACAATTATGACCCTGTCGGAATTAATCCGACAGGGTCATTTTTTATTTCAAAAATATTGGATTAGTCCAAGCCTTTCTGCCCTCTTTATCCTCTACCGTCACACGGATATATTGGTAGGAATCCTTTAAATCCAACTGAGCACTCACAAGGGGCTCATCCTTTGCATTAAAGCTTTTAGACGGGTGCTTGTCACACTGAAAAAGAATTCTTTCGCATTCACTCACTTCAACGTGAGCAATATTTTCATCGTCCACGTAAAAATCCTTGATAACAGGCCCGCAGGAGGAATAAAAGGCTCCGTTTTTCAGGGCTTTAAGAATGGCTTTAACGTTATTTTCAGCATTGACCATAACCCAACCCTTACAATGCTGATACATAGCGTGGCCGTCATCCGTTGCAACACCAAAAAGCCTTTGCCCCATACCTAAAAGCTCGTCCCAATATGAACCGTTATCCGTATCCATATCGTTTTCAATAGCACATCCGCTATTCCATACCTCAATAGCAAAATTGCCCTTTAGTTTATCAAAATACCTTGTGGGAGTTGAGCTCCATTGAGGGTGACAATAAAAGGTCAGATTGTTTTTACTGTGGGCATCGTCAAGAAGCCTCTGAAAAGCCTCCTGATTCGGCTCCTCACCACGGGGAAGCTCCTCATCCTGAGCGTAGCCGTTGGTTTCATCATCAGGTCCTATATAGACCTCGTGAAAGGTTCTGAAGCCGTTTGTACGGTCTATGGTGTTATCAAACTCCATACCGGGAATGATTGTTATATCCACGTCCTCGGCAAAGTTTTTGTAATTGTAAATTCTATGGTCGGTAAGGGCAAGAAAATCGAAATTATTTTCCTTGTGAAGTCTTATCACCTCTTCGGGTGTACCGACACCATCGGAACGGGTTGTATGGCAATGAAGTCCGCCCTTAAGCATTGTATTCTGATTAATGAAAGCCTCTTGTCGTTTCATAAAATCACCTTGTTTTTAATTATCCGTTGTACTTTTACGCTCAACAATCCACGCATTGGGAAGATAGCGTCCCGTAGGCATATTTGTGGAGGGCTCGTTAATAATCTCGCCATCGTATGCTATAACTGAGGATGAACCTCCGTCACAGGCACCTGCAGTAACTGCACCGTACTGTAAAAGCACGTCCGCGCAATCCTCCATAGTAGCGCCAAGGGAATATCCCGGTTGTCTGCCGTCGGCTACAAGGAATAAAACCACACCATTTTTACATTGACCCACAACGGTTCTGGGCTGTAAGCCCCAACCTGCAGAATCCTCAACAACCTTTATCCCGTCAATTATAAGCGTGGGATGATACTGCATACCGTCACGGATGTTGTAATCCTCCCAATTTTCCATACCGCCAACCACAAGGCGGTTATCTTCATCAAAGCCGATTAAGGTATATTTTGAGTTGTATGAGCCCCAATATTCACCGTCGGAAACACACTGACCTGTAAGAACTCCACCCATACTTGTTCCGCCCGGGTCCTGAAAGCCCGAGGCATTTATACCAACAACACCATTATACTTATCAAGATAATCACAAATAAATTCACCACGGGAATTTTTGTAATCAGTAACCTTAAGAGAAACTCTTGAGGGGTCATCTATGATAACAAGCTTGCCCACGAAGGTTGATTTTTTGATTTCGAGAATAACTATATCTTCCTCTTTATCGTTAACGTAAACTATGTTGCCGAATTCATCGGGCTCACCAACCACAAGCTCCTCCTGAGCCAACACGTCGGTGCTTTGATTTCCGTATATATCCGTAACGTAAATATCCTTAACGTCCGTCTGCGCAGACATTACCTCGTCAATTAATCGCTCGGGGAAGAAGGAGGTTGCAAGCCATTTGTGTTGGTCGGTGGTCATTGCAGTTTCAATCCAAATATTGCGCCATTTAACCACAAAGGGAATATTGCCGTAAAGGACGGTAACGTAGCCCACCACAACGGTGAACACCGCAATTGCAAATAAAAGTATTGCAACAGCCCAGGGCTTTACACTTTTTTTGCGTTTTTTCTTCTTCTGCTCCTCCGTTACGGGGGGAGGTGCAATTTTTTTCTCTTTATCCTTTTTGGGTTTTTCCTTGGACTTGTATTTTCGCACCTCACTTAAACCATCTGCCAGATGGTCAAGGTCAATTAATTCTTCTTCACTGATTTCAACCACAAAAGACCCTCCTTTGTGTTTCAAATTAGGGATATTATAACACAAATTGACGACGAATACCATAATCCGTCGTCAATTTACAAAAAATTTATTATTTATTGTCAATATATCTGCAAGCCGCAAGAGCCGCAACGGCACCGTCTGCGGAAGCAGTTGTTATCTGACGGATGCTCTTCTGACGGCAGTCACCTGCTACAAAAACACCCTCAGTCTTTGTTACACAGCTTTCGTCGGAGTCAAAATATCCGTTTTTATCAAGAGCCGCAAACTCAGAAAAGGCGGAGTTTTTAGGTTCAAGACCGATTGCCACAAAAAGACCGTCAAGGTCAATTTCCCTTTGACCTGAAACAGTATTAAGAACAACACCCGTAAGCTCGTCGTCACCCTTGAGCTCGGCAACTGTTGCCTCTAAAACGAACTCAACGTTATCCTTTTTGGAAAGGATATCAACAAGCTTCTGCTCACCTGTAAGGAAGGCAAGGTTCTGGAAAACGTAAACCTTTTCGCACAAATCGGAAAGAAGCACCGCCTCCTGTAAGGCAGAGTTACCGCCGCCGACTACACCAACGGTTTCATCCTTAAAAAATGCACCGTCACAAACTGCGCAATAGGAAACACCGTTACCTACAAGCTCGTTTTCTTTAGGTAAGCCCAACTGACGGTGATGCACACCAACCGCAATAATAACCGCAGAAGCCTCGAACTTTTTGTTGTCGGCAAAAACAAGCTTTCTGTTACCCTCGTCAACAATGCCCGTAACCTTTTCCATTTCAACCTCGGCACCCATACTGAGCACCTGGTCAAGAAGCTTGTCGGCAAATTCGTTACCGCTCATTTCAGGAATACCGGGATAATTTTCGATTTTGGGTGAGAAAGTAACCTGACCGCCAAAGGTTGACTGCTCGATTACAAGAACGCTTTTTGATGCACGTAAGGCATAAAGTGCCGCAGTAAGTCCCGCAGGACCCGCACCTATAACAATAATATCATACATAAAATTCACTCCTAATTCCTCATTCAAAAATTACCGTCCTTTCGGGCGGTAATTTTTTGTTGATTAAAGAGATTCGATAAATGCTTTAACTGCAGGAAGGTCTGCAATCTTTTCGTAGCTGTCACCCTTCTGAATTACAAGAGTGGGAGCCTGTTTAAGCTCAAGAGCAGTTGCGAAATCTCTGTTTTCTTCAACAAAGAGCTTTTCGTATGCAATGCCCTTCTTTTCAAGAAGCTGAGCAGCTATTTTACATTTGGGGCAGGTTTTTGTTGCAAAGAGAATGAACTTTGCATCTGCATCAACTGTTACTTCCTCTTTGTGGTCGCAACAAGCACAGTGAGCATGGTCAACAACTCTGTTTTCCTTTGTAAGCTGTGAGTTTGCAACGTCATAAACACGTCTGTCCTTGAACTCCTGTGCCTTACCGTCGTTGAAGTTCTGAACGGGACGGTAGTAACCTGTAATACGGCTATAAACCTCTGTTGCCTTTTCACAATCGGGGCAGGAGTAAACCTCACCCTTGATGTAACCGTGGTTGCTACATACTGAGTATGTGGGAGAAATTGAGTAGTAGGGAAGTCTGTAGTTAGCAGCAATCTTTCTTACGATATCTGCAGCAGCCTTCCAGTCGGGAAGCTTTTCACCGAGGAATGCGTGGAATACAGTACCTGATGTGTAAAGAGTATGAAGCTCATCCTGTGCATCAAGTGCTTCAAAGATATCTGCAGTATAACCAACGGGAAGATGTGAAGAGTTGGTGTAGTAGGGTGTGCCGTTTTCGTTAGCCTGAATAATTGCGGGATAGTGCTTTTTATCGTGCATTGCGAAACGGTAGGTTGTTGACTCAGCAGGAGTAGCCTCAAGGTTGTAAAGGTCGCCGTAAAGCTCCTGATAGTCAGAAAGTCTTTCTCTCATATGGTTGAGAACTTCCTTAGCAAACTCCTGAGTTTCCTTGTTAGTCATATCCTTGCGGAGCCATTTTGCATTAAGACCAACCTCGTTCATACCGATAAGACCGATAGTTGAGAAGTGGTTTGTAAATGTTCCGAGGTATCTCTTGGTGTAGGGATAAAGACCCTCGTCAAGAAGCTTTGTGATAATATCTCTCTTGATTTTAAGTGAACGTGCAGAAATGTCCATAAGCTTATCAAGGCGCTTGTAGAAATCCTCTGCAGTTTCTGAAAGGTAAGCAATTCGGGGAAGGTTGATTGTAACAACACCGATTGAGCCTGTGCTTTCACCGCTACCGAAGAAGCCACCGCTCTTTTTACGAAGCTCACGAAGGTCAAGACGGAGTCTGCAGCACATTGAACGAACGTCACTGGGCTCCATATCGGAGTTAACGTAGTTTGAGAAATAGGGAGTACCGTATTTTGCGGTCATTTCGAAGAGAAGCTTGTTGTTCTCTGTTTCGGACCAGTCGAAATCACTTGTAATTGAGTATGTGGGAATGGGATACTGGAAGCCACGGCCGTTAGCGTCACCCTCAATCATAATTTCGATGAAGGCCTTGTTAACCATATCCATTTCTTTCTTACAATCACCGTAAGTGAAGTCCATTTCCTTACCGCCTACAATAGCGGGCATATCCTTAAGGTCAGCGGGAACTGTCCAGTCAAGAGTGATGTTTGAGAAGGGAGCCTGTGTACCCCAACGAGAAGGTGTATTTACACCGAAAATGAAAGATTCAAGGCATTTTTTAACCTGCTTGTAGTCAAGGTTATCAACCTTAACAAAGGGAGCAAGGTAAGTATCGAATGATGAGAATGCCTGAGCACCTGCCCACTCATTCTGCATAATACCAAGGAAGTTAACCATCTGGTTGCAGAGTGTAGCAAGGTGACTTGCAGGAGCAGAGGTAATCTTGCCGGGAACACCGCCGAGACCCTCCTGAATAAGCTGCTTTAATGACCAACCTGCACAGTAGCCTGTGAGCATTGAAAGGTCGTGAATGTGGATATCTGCGTTACGGTGAGCGTTAGCAATTTCCTCATCATAAACCTCAGAGAGCCAGTAGTTAGCAGTAATAGCACCTGAGTTTGAAAGAATAAGACCACCAACAGAATAGGTAACGGTTGAGTTCTCCTTAACACGCCAGTCAGTAACCTTAACGTAGCTGTCAACAAGTTCCTTATAGTCAAGGATTGTTGATTTCATATTACGGATTTTTTCACGCTGTTTTCTGTAAAGAATGTATGACTTTGCAACGTCTGCATAGCCTGCCTGAACAAGAACGGACTCAACACTATCCTGAACGTCCTCAACTGCAACAAGGTTGTTGCTGATTTTGGGCTCAAAGTTTGCAGTAACCTTGAGAGCAAGGAAGTCGATGATGTTGTCGTTGTACTGTTTGTTACATGCTTCAAAAGCCTGTTTAATAGCAATAGCGATTTTTTCAATATTAAAATCTGCAATTTTGCCGTCACGTTTAATTACCTGATACATAAACTTCTCCTTCTTTCGTTTTAAATATATTGAAATGTTAAACCTGTGTATATACCTTTCAGGGCAGAATTACACAACCCCAAAAGGTGAGCGTATTGATAATAGCAGATAAATATGTCATTGTCAACCCTAAAAACACAATATCTTGTGTTTCGTTTTTAAATATTTTTTACCAAAACACAAGATATTGTTTGATTTTGGTGAAAATGTAGTAAATATGCATAGAATATTATATGTTCTTTTGTACAACTTTGCTTTTTGTGTTGTGTAACTGTGTTTTCACCCCACTATATCTTGTGCCCGAACCACTATATATTGTGGTAAAAAAACAGAACATCCCGTTTTACACAAGATGTTCTATCACATTTATTATATCATCGTATATAACAATATCCGCTTTTTGGTCGTATGGTGTGGGCGATTTATTTATGAGCACTATGGTTTCACCCTTAAAATACCCCACGAAGGACGCTGCAGGATAAACCGCCAGAGAGGTACCTATTATTATGAGTAAATCCGCTTCTCTTATGGCTTTTAAAGCACCCTTAACAACGTTATCGTCAAGACCCTCCTCGTAAAGCACCACATCGGGTTTTACAGTACCGCCACATTTTTCGCATTTCGGTACGTCTGCACTTTTATATACGTAATCACCATCAAAAAAGCTACCGCAATCAAGACAAAAGTTACGATGAACGCTGCCGTGCAGTTCGTAAACCTCCGTACATCCCGCTTTGGAGTGAAGACCATCTATATTCTGAGTCACAACACTGACTTTTTTCCCCTGCTTTTCAAGCTGAGCAAAGTAGAGATGGGCTTTGTTGGGCTCTGCCTCAGGATACATCATTTTTGATTTATAAAATTCGTAAAACAAATCCGTATGCTTCACAAAAAAACTATGGAAAATTATTTCTTCGGGAGCATATCCGCTTTTGTCCGTCTCGCTGTAAAGACCCTTGGCGGAACGGAAATCGGGAATACCCGAAGGGCAACTGATACCCGCACCCGTAAAAACACAGATTCTTTCAGCTTTTTGCATTGCCTCACGTAATTTTTGTATGCTCATATTACATACCTCTTAATTCTGCCCGAGGAATGTATTTTTGCACAACCTTTAACATTTCGCGCATTTCATTCCTTGAAACACCCTTACAGCTACCGTCAATAAGGTTACCTGAATCCTCAAAATTCTGAAGGAAATATTTGGGCGTGCCCTGTATCCATCGGGCTAATTTTTCAATATCTGAAATGGTATGAAAATCCGCCGTTACGGTGGTTCTGAACTCGTAATCAATACCGCTGTTTTTAAGTAAATCAATACTTTTTTCTATGGGGGTAATATCAAAATTCTTCACCCCGATGGTTTCGCCGTACCTTTCGGGACAGTTTTTAATGTCCATCGCCACGTAATCTGCAAGACCTAACTGAAGTATACCCTCAAGCTTTTCGGGAAAGGAGCCGTTAGTATCAAGCTTTATGGCAAAGCCCTTCTCCTTTATTTCATACAAAAAACGCTCAATATCCTTTTGTAACAAGGGCTCTCCGCCTGTAATCGCCACTCCGTCAAGGACGTTTTTACGTCTTTCAAGATGGGCAAAAATTTCTTCCTCGCTGTAAACCACGTCGTCAAGCTCCGTCACAAGCAATGCATTATGACAGAAGGGACATCTGAAATTACAACCGCCCGTAAACACCGTACAAGCCGTTCTGCCGGGGAAATCAAGAACAGTCAGGGTCTGAAAACCTTTTATCAACATTTTTATCACCATAAAAATTATATATTCCCCGATTAAACAAGTCAACCCGATTTATAATTTTTGCCGATATTTGCCGTTTTTCAGGCAAATCACAATATTTATACAATATATATAATAATTTCTCTGTATTTTGTGTATTTACATTTTGAAATATCTGTGATATAATACTGTCACTAGTAGTGTACATTAATTTATGGAGGAATCATTATGAGAACAAAAAAAGCAATTGCTGTTTTGCTTGCAGTAGTTATACTTGCAATTCCTTTTGCAGTTGTATCTTCAGCATCATCTGCAATCGTTTCAGCACCCATCAAAACACAGTATACAGACTGTGAATACTTCAACCCCCAGGGTCTTGTTGTTGAATACGAAGGCAAAGAGGTTGCCTATTCACCCATCGACCCCGACTTCGCTTTCTCACCTGCTCTTAACGAATACCTTACAGTAGGTACCAACAGCGACGGTGACGATTTACCCACAAACACTGTTGAGGTTTACTACAAAAACGAATTCGTTGGCACAGTTGAAATCGAAGTTAGCCACGTTCTTGGCGAAATTACCTTCCTTAGCGAAGCAGGTCACGGTCAGTACTGCCTCGGTTGCGGTAAGGTTCACAATTACTCAGAGCACAACATCCCCGAATACATCCCCAACGATGACGGCGGAATCTTCCTTGCACAGACCGAAACAGGTACTTGCCTCGATTGCGGTGGCAAGGTTACACGTAACATTCCCGGTACAGAAGGCTTCGTATCAATTTTCGGTGGTGAAATGACCGACCTTGAATCAACAGTTATCGGTTATATCTACACAATTCTCGTTTCACTTGTACAGGCTCTTGCCGGTATTCGCTAATCGGAGGTAACAAAAATGAAAAAATTACTTTCAGTTTTACTTGTTGCAGTAATGCTTGTTTCAAGCCTCGGCTTGATTTCAGTTTCTGCTGAAGAAGCAACACCTGCACTTTCATACACCGTTACAGGTTCCTACAACCTTAGCGGTAAAACAAACGCTATGAAAGAGCTTTTCAACGTTGACGTTGTTATTGACTCATCAAAAATCGCCGCTCTTGACGGTGGTTCAAAAGCATACACATACGAAATCAACTCCATCGTTGCAAACGGCATCGACTATATGACTGATGAAGAAGCTTTCTTCGCAGCATTCGACGCTGAGGATTATGCAGGTACAGTTTTCGAGGTTACCTTCACAATCAACTTTGAAAACGACAAGGTTTTCGGTAAACTCGATTACACCGTTAACGCAACAGGCTTTACGGAGCCTCTTGAGGTTGGTCTCGGCCCCGTTGACGAAGCTTTATCAAACGTTTCTCTTCCCGTAGACGTTACTTTCTCAGATAACGTTTGGCAGTTCCCTGCTCTTGATGAAATGGAAATTCTCCAGAAGCCCACAAGACAGGATTACAAAGACACAGAAAAATTTGACTTTGAAGGTACAAAGATTGCTGTTTCAACAAAGGTTGCTACAAGCTACGAAGAAGTTCCCGATTCAACAGGTGCTCTTCACAGAGTTTACACCTACGAAGAAGGCTATTCAGGTATTGTTGAATATGGTCCAGAAACAGCCAATATGTTCTCTGCTAACCCCTCAAAGGACGAAAAGCTTAACGTTAATGTAACCGAGGTTATCGCTTACTTTGACGGCATTGAGCTTGTAAAGCTCCCTGTTACTGTTGAGCACGCTTGGGCAAAGGGTTACTCAAGCATCACAACTGACAAGTACACAGACGCAAAGCCCGGCTACCACGCAATAATTTGTGACGGTTGCGGCGAAGCACACGATGCACAGCCCCACACCCCCTCACCCGTTCTTGACGAAAACGGCGAAGTTATGTATGACGAAGAAGGCGAAGTAATTTGCTGGACATACAACAATGACCAGACATTCCTTAACAACGGTACTGAATCTTCAATCTGCTCCGACTGTGGCGCTGTTCTTACAAGAAACACATTCAACACAGCAGACTATAACACAGACCTTGCTAACTACCACTTCATCCGTGTAATCCTTGATTACATCAATGCCCTTCTCAGAATCATCAACGGTTCAATGGGTTAATTAAATACACTACAATATTCGTGTTAACGAAACCCTCGCAGTCTTCTGCGAGGGTTCTTTTTTTATTGTATACTTATACTATTTAAATAACGGTGCATCCGATTTCTCTCGGATACACCGTGCTTTTATTCCTCTATTTCAAAAAACTGTTCTGCGGCGGAGGATTCGATTGCCTCAACACCCTTAAGCTTTTTGTTTATGATTTCGTTTCTCTTTTGTGCCTCGTCAAGGGATTTACCTGCCTCGTCGATTTTCTTTCTTGCTTTTTCAAGGGTTACACCAAAGGTTTCGTACTGAGACTTGGCAACGGAAAGAAGCTTTCGTACCTCGTCGGCTTTTTCATTTATTGCCATAGCCTTGAAGCCCATAGCAAATGAATTAAGAAGTGCTGTAATTGTGGAGGGTCCTGCAACCATAACGTTTTGTGCCTGTAGCTTTTCTGCAATGCCTGTTTTAGAGGAAGCAATCTCTGCATACAAGCCCTCGGTTGCGAGGTAAAGCACCGCAAAGGGCGTTGTCTTGGGAACACAGATATATTTCTTAATATCCTTAGCCTCTGCAAGGACTCTGTCCTCAAGGGCTTTTCGAGCCACCCTCAGGGCTTCGGGGTCTGCATTATCTGCCGCTTCGCACACTCTTACGTAATCCTCAAGGGGGAACTTAGAGTCAATGGGAAGATAAACGTCCTCACCGTTTTTATCACTATTGGGGAAGCGGATTGCAAATTCAACCCTTTCCGCATTGTTTTTGGGCGAATAGTTTTTTACGTAAAGCCCCGGTATTGTCTGGTCAAGAATGGCTTCAAGCTGAACCTCTGCCCAGGTACCCCTTGCCTTAACGTTGGTAAGCACCCTGTTAAGTGACGTTACGTTTGTGGTAACCCCCTGCGAAAGCTCCTTCATTTCGCCCAAGGATTTATAAACGTTTTCAAGCTGCTCAGAAACCGTTTTGAAGGACGAATTAAGCCTTGTTGTGAGAGTTGACGTAAGCTTCTCGTCAACGGTAACTCGCATTTCCTCAAGCTTTTTCTCGTTGCTTTCCTGCATACGGGCAATGGACTCGTTAACAACCCTTGCCTGTTTTTCGGAGCTTACGGCATTTTGCTCCTGAATGGATTTAAGTGAAGTGCCGATTTTTTCCGTTAAATCAATTCTGCTCTGATAATTTTCCTTGAGCATTTCGTTTAATTTGTTTTCGATTTTACCAAGAGCCGCCGTTGTATCATCACGGGACTCCTTTGAGGAACGAGCCATTTCCTCACGGTTACGGCGAAACTCCTCATAAATAGCATCATCATTCTTGTTCTTTTTCAAGGACAACACAAGAACAATGCAAACAATTGATAGTACGACGGTAAGTACGCCGAACAATATAATTAAAATTTCTGTCATAAATTAATCTTTCTCCCAATCCATTGCCTTAGATACAGCCTTATGCCAACCCTTAAGGGCATTCTCACGGCTTGAATTATCAATCTCGGGAATAAAAATTCTGTCAACCTCGCGAACGTGCTCGATTTCGTCAAAGTCCTTCCAGAAGCCAACTGCAAGACCCGCCATATATGCGGCACCGAGAGCCGTAGTTTCAACAAGCTTTGGTCTGTTGACCTTTGATGACGTAAGGTTTGCCTGAATCTGAAGCATAATATTACTTACGGAGGCACCGCCGTCAACACGAAGCTCACTCATAATAATGTTACTATCCTTGGACATAGCATCCACAAGGTCAGTTACCTGATAAGCAATGCTTTCAAGAACCGCTCTTGCAAAATGAGCACGGTTAACGCCACGGGTAAGACCCACAATACAGCCTCTTGCATACATATCCCAATATGGTGCGCCAAGACCCGTAAATGCAGGTACAAGATAAATGCCGTTAGCGTCGGGCACACTTTCTGCAAGGAAGTCGCACTCACTGGGCTCTGCAATAAGTCTTAATTCATCACGAAGCCACTTAATAACCGAGCCCGCATTAAAGGCGCTACCCTCAAGGTCATAAGTAACCTTTCCGTTGATACCCCAAGCAATACCCTCTATAAGATTGTTCTTAGAATGTATACGCTTGTCGCCTGTGTTCATAAGCAGGAAGCAACCTGTACCGTAGGTGTTTTTTGCCTGACCTGCATTGAAGCATGCCTGACCGAAAAGAGCCGCCTGCTGGTCACCGATAGCACCTGAAATAGGAATTCCTGCAAGGGCTTTAAGTCCCGGCACGTCCTCACTGACGTAGCCGTAAACGGAGCTGCACTCACGTACCTCGGGAAGAATATTCATAGGAATACCAAGCTCCATACAAAGCCTTTCATCCCAACATAGCTTTTCAATATCAAAAAGCATTGTACGTGCGGCGTTACTGTAATCGGTAACGTGTGCCTTCTTGCCCGTAAGGTTCCATATAAGCCATGTTTCAACAGTACCGAAAAGAAGCCTGTTTTCTGAAGCAAGTGTTCTTGCCTCGGGAACGTTATCAAGAATCCATTTGATTTTTGTTGCACTGAAATATGCATCAATAAGAAGACCCGTACGCTCTTTAACGTATTCCTCAAGCCCTCTTGCCTTCAAATCCTCACAAATGGGAGCAGTTCTTCTGCACTGCCACACAATCGCGTTATAAACGGGCTTACCCGTCTCCTTATCCCAGAGAATGGTTGTTTCACGCTGATTAGTAATACCGATTGCGGCAATATCCTCGGGGTTAATACCACCGTTAAAAAGCGCCGAGGAAACAGAGCGTAGCTGTGAATCAAGTATTTCGTAGGGATTATGCTCAACCCAACCTGAATTGGGATAAATCTGCTCAAACTCATACTGACCCTTGGCAACAATTTCACCCTTTTTATTAAAAACAATGGTTCTTGAGGATGTAGTACCCTGGTCTAAAGCGAGAACGTATTTTTTCATAAGCTGACACTCCTTTTACCATTGGAAATCGTCGTATGTTACCGTAACCTTTGTAGTATATCTGAGACCTGTAAGCTCCGCAGAAAGTATTGAGCTTACGCCGAAGCTTGACTGAGCAAGATACAAATCGGTTTCATAAGTAGTTGTATATGAAACCACGTTACCTGCCGTGTCAAAAACAAGGGTAAGAACCGCATTTTTAACGGTTTTTGTTTTAGCGTCCTCGGCAGTGTTGCTGTCAAACACGTTGGCAAGAACGTTATCTGCCTTTTCGTTAATAAGGTCTGTGTTGAACACCTTTGCATAAGCGGTCTGACTAAGGTTATCAAACTCGCCGTCGGGAAGCGCAACCTTTATTGTATAATAGCCCTCTGCATCACTTGTAACCTCAATACCGCACACGTCATCTGCAGTAAGGTGTGAAACGTAATTTTCACTTTCAACGGACATAGCGTTATATGAGTTATCACCCTTAACAATAATCTGTGCTTCATCGGGCTCGGACTCGGAAACAATCATATCCTTTATCATCTGTGCAACGCTTTCAGCGGAGTTGCCGAAGCTGATGCCCTCAAGACTTACGTCCTTTATTGTAAAGTTGCTGATATCCGATGCCTCGCTACGGGTAAAGCCGGGAAAATCCGTTTTAACTCTGTTAAGACAGGCATTGAAAACTGCAATGGCTACCTCGGGAGATTCAATTATAATACCCTCATCAGTACCCTTAAAGCCATAGAAGGCACCCGTGGGCTGTAATGATACAAGGCCCGAAACACCCCTGAGCACCTGACGGGCATCAAAAAGGGTAATGTAGCCGTCATTATTTACGTCGGCACGTTCAAAAGCATCTGCATCTGTGATTTCTTTAAGTCCTGCCGCTGCCATAAGCACGGCTCTGGCGTCAACGGTGTCAATAACGCCGTTGTCATCAACGTCACCATAGGTAATGGTTGTGTCAACCATGGCCGAAGCAGACATTGATGCGGACATCAACGTGAAAAGCATTACCGTAACGGTAATAATGGAGATAATTTTATTCTTCATAATTGCCTCCCTTTATAGCGTCATAAATATCCTTTACGGAATCAAGTATATAATCGGGCTTAACGTCTGATTTTTTGTAATCCTCCATAGTGGTTTCACCTGAAAGCACAAGGATTGAGGTAACACCCGCATTTATACCCGTTTTAACGTCAGTGTAAATTCTGTCACCAACCATTGCAATGTTCTCGTAGGGCACACCCTGAACCTTTGCAATAATATCAATCATCGTTCTGTCGGGCTTACCTAAAAAGCGGGGTCTTCTTTTAACCGCCTGCTCAAACATATCTGCAAAGCTACCGCAGTCGGGAAGATATCTGCCACCTTCAATGGGGCAAACCATATCGATATTGGTTGCATAGTAGTCGGCTCCGCCGTCAAGTAAATCGCAGACTGTACGGATTTTTTTGTAATCAAGCTCCGTATCATAGCCGAGAAGCACGGTGTCCGCGTCCTCACCCGTTTCACTCATATCCACGTCGTAATTTTTAAGCTCGTTTTTCAAGGACCTTGTACCGCAAACGAAAACCTTACTGCCCTTTTTGTTTTCCTCAAGGAACATTCCTGCCGCCATACCCGAGGTAAAAACGTTTTCGCTTTCACAGGGGAAGCCGAGTGAACGCATTTTTTCAACGTAATCACTTGCACTTTTTGAGGAGTTGTTGGTAAGGAATATGTAATTTTTGCCCTGCTCCTTTAAGGCTTCAAGGAATTCCTTTGCACCATCAATGGGGTCGTAGCCCAGATTTACAGTTCCGTCCATATCAAGTAAAAACAATGTTATATCTTTTAAATCTGCCATAATTTTACCTTCCGTAAAGTCTGTTTAATTCTTTGTATTTTAACGTGTCAATTCCGTCAACCTGACCCTTTGTAATTCTGAAAAGCCAGTTGCCCTCTGCCCTGCCGGGAACGTTAAGGCGGGTATCGTTACCGTAGCCCAACAAATCCTGAATGGGGAAAATCGTAAGCCCCGCATTGCTTGCAATAATGGTGCGAATAATTGCATCGCAGCCCTTTTCATTCCATTGGTCGGGGTCGCAAACACAATACTTCATAACGTCACGCTTAACGTCCGTGGGGGTTTCCCACAAATAGCCCAAAAGGGTGTTGTTATCGTGAGTGCCCGAATAGGCAATTGAATTATTTATGTAATTATGGGGCTTATGGGGTGTCTCGCCACCGAGGAAGCCGAATTGGAACACCCTCATACCGGGGAAGCCGCTTTCCTCCACAAGCTCAATAACCTCTTTGGTTATGTCGCCCAAATCCTCGGCAATAATAAGCTTATCGCCCGACACCTTTTTCAGGGCATTTATGAGCTTCATTCCGGGACCCTTGACCCATTTGCCCTCTCTTGCGGTTTTGGCATCGCCCTTTACCGCCCAGAAGCTTTCGAAGGCTCTGAAATGGTCAATACGAACACCATCAAACAAATTAAGTGCAAAGGACATTCTATCCTGCCACCATTTGTAGCCGTCCTTTTCCATTTCATCCCATTTATAGAGGGGATTACCCCAAAGCTGACCGTCCTCGGCAAAGTAATCGGGTGGAACACCCGCCACGTCCGTAAGACGATTATTGTCATCCATCATAAAAAGGTGCTTGTTAAAATACACGTCCGATGAGTCAAAGGAAACGTAAATGGGAATATCCCCGATAATTTTAACGCCTCTGTCGTTAGCGTATTTTTTAACCTCTGCCCATTGGGTAAAAAACTCGTACTGAATAAAACGCCAACCAAATTCAACCTTTTCTGAAATATCGGTTGTCGTCCATTCAGTCCACTCCTTGTCACCGTTTGCGGCTTTAAGTGCCATAAAACGGCAGAAGTCCTTAAGGTATGTGTTTTGTTCTATGAACTCATTTATTTTTGCTTTAAGTTCTTCATCCACTCTTGAGGAAGCCGTTATAAGAAGATTAACCCTTTGCTTACTTAATCTGTCAAACTCGCAGGAATAGGGAGTATTCTGTCGTGCATCATTTAACTCCTCAGCGGTAATAAGACCATCCTCAAAAAGACCCTTTAAATCAACAAAATAGGGATTGCCCCCAAAGGTTGAGTAGGATTTATATGGTGAATTGCACTCGTCCACAAGACCGAAGGGTAACACCTGCCAATAGGAAAAGCCCGCGGATTTCAAAAAATCCACAAACTCCCTTGCACCGCTCCCGAATGAGCCACAGGAATACTCGCCCCAAAGGGAGGACACGTGCATTAAAACACCACTTTTACGTTCCATCAGGTTACACCTCTCGAAGATACTTATACATATTATAGTATAGCACAAAGCCCAAGTTTTTGTAAATAGACAAAGAGCCGAAACACTTGTAACTTTTATGTAAATTTAATACAAAAAGAGGGTATAAAAAAGGATTGAAAAGCCTAAGCTTCTCAATCCTTTTAGTTCTTGTTTTCTTTTCTTCCCTCGGGAGTATCACGATAATACTGAGTGTGTGTTACGGGGTGAGGGTTATTATCCCAGATATCCTTTGCCACGGGAGCCCACGCCTTACTGAAATCTTCACACTTGGCACAAAGCTCGTCCACAGTTTCCTTTGAAATAAAGTCCGTGCTTTTTGCACCTGTTTCCTTAACCATTTTTCTTAAAATGTCGGGATTTTCAAGCATTGGACAGGGCATAAGATGGTTATCGTTAAAG
Organism: Clostridia bacterium; assembly: GCA_017550105.1. Taxonomy (GTDB): domain Bacteria; phylum Bacillota; class Clostridia; order Oscillospirales; family Acutalibacteraceae; genus DTU089. The sequence goes on from JAFYLQ010000018.1 coordinate 47,982, forward strand.
GGCTGACCCTTTCTGTAAGCCATAAACAGGGGGTTGTTAAGAGCCTCAAAAAGCGTGTGGGTTCTGATATTGGAGTCAGAATAATGCACAAAAACACAGGGCTCAATATCACCGTTTGAGTTAATGTGGAAATAGTTTCTGCCACCTGCAATGCAACCGCCAACGTATTCACCGTCATCCTGAAAATCCATTACAAAAAGAGGCTTACCCGTTTTAGCGTTACGTACCTTTTTCATCCAGAAGTACATATACTTACGCTGAGAGGGTGTGGGAATAAGCGACTTATCCGCATCCTTACCCACGGGCATATAGTTAAAATAGAAAGCGTATTTTACACCCATATCAACCATTTTGTCCAAAAACTCGTCGGACGTAACCTGATTGATGTTTTTAGATGTGTAGCAAACAGAAATACCAAAAAGCAATTTTTCGGCTTTAAGGAGCTTCATTGCATCAATAGTCGTCCGGTATGCGCCGTCACCACGACGGAAATCATTGCTCGCTTCGTCACCCTCAATGGATAATGCGAGGGTAATGTTACCGCATTTTTTTATATCGTCACAAAGCTTTTTATCAACGAGGGTTGCATTGGTGTAAATAAGGAAGGTGCACTCGGGATTTTCGGAGGCAAGGGTAATAATATCCGCCTTACGAATAAGGGGTTCGCCACCTGTGAGCATATAAAAATGAGTGCCCAAATCACGACCCTGAGAAACGATGCTACGCATTTCATCAAGGGATAACTGCATACTGTGACCGTATTCTGCCGCCCAACAGCCCTTGCACTTAAGGTTGCAGGCACTTGTGGGGTCAAAAAGTATCGTAAAGGGAATATTGCAATTGTATTTGTCACGGTTGGCACGGACTGTTTTTGTGCCGTAATAGCCCGCGTGAACACCCATTGAAAGAAGGAAGGATTTTACTAAATCACGGTCAACGTCTGCAAGAATATTTTTGAACATCTGCATATAGACGTTGTCCTTATCTGAAACCGCTTCTTTCATTTTGACAAAGTTCTTCTGAGGGAAAAACTTAAAGGTCTTACCCGCAATATTAAGAAGCTTCAAAAGATTTTTTTCGGGTGCCTTGTCAATATACCTGAGTATACGGCTAAGGGCTTTATCAGCCGCAAAGTGCACCAAAGCGTGTTCCATTGCATATCCTCCTTTCCGAGTTTACATACCATAATATAATATCACATAAAATTTTTTTTGTAAATATTATGCGAAAGGCTTTTCTTATAAATTATGGATATTTTTTTATAATTTATTCATTGAGTTGACACCCGTGCTATTTAGACTTATAATTGGTATATATTTTATTTAAGGAGTGCTTTTATGAAAAAGACAAAGGCTCTTGCAGAGGGCAAGCTTTCAGGTCGCACGTGGTTCAATCTCTGCCTGTTCGGTTTAATCGGTCAGGTTGCGTGGAACCTTGAAAATATGTATTTCAATACATTTATGTACGAAACCGTTTATGAAAAGGGTGAAGTAATAAGTGCTACTCTCCCCTATATGTCCGCAATTAAATGGATGGTTGGCTTAAGTGCCGTTACCGCTGTTGTAACCACATTTATTATGGGTAACCTTTCGGATAAAATGAACAAGCGAAAGGTGTTTATTTCTGCAGGCTATCTCTTATGGGGTGTTGTTACAATTGCATTCGGCTTTATTACCAAGGAAAATATCGGTAATCTTTTCAACATTACCGATGCCGCAAAAATTGTTTTTGTAACCTCAGTTTCCATAATTATTATGGACTGTATAATGACCCTTATCGGTTCAACAAGTAACGACTCGGCATTCAACGCCTGGGTTACTGACGTTACCACCACAAAAAACCGTGCAACTGCCGAAAGTGTACTTGCTATACTTCCCATTGTTGCTATGCTCGTTGTTATGATTTCCGCAGGTATGATAACCTCATTCGGCGGTGGTGACCTTGCAAAGGGCTACACAATTTACTTTATCGCTTTAGGTGCTTGTGTTTGTCTTTGCGGTGTTATCGGTCTTATCTCACTTAAGGATTCAAAGGACGGCACAAGAAAGGCTAATGCAAACTACTGGAAAGACCTTTTCTATGGCTTCCGTCCCTCAGTTGTTAAAGAAAACTACAAGCTTTATATTGCTTTGGCTGCAGTTTGTATTTACTCCGTTGCAGTTCAGATTTTCTTCCCCTATCTTCTTATTTACCTTGACCACGCCTTCGGCATTCAGGTTACTGACCTTCTCGGAATGTTAACAGGTCCCGTTATTGCCGTTGCAGTTATAGTTGTTATTGCTGCAGTTACAGGTATTATCGGCTTTGGTAAAATCACCGATAAATTGGGCAAAAAGAATTCAATCATCATCGCCAACGCTCTTTTCGTAATCGGTCTTATTGCAGTTGGCTTCACACACGACAAAAAATATTTGCTTCTCGGCGCTCTTCCCTTGCTTGTTGGCTATGGTCTTATGGGTATTCTTCTTAACTCAACCGTACGTGACTATACTCCCGAGGACAAAACAGGTCTTTTCCAGGGAATCAGAATGATATTCTTCGTTCTTGTCCCCATGCTTGTAGGTCCCGCTATCGGTGACGGAGTTTGTAAGTTTGTTTCAGGCGCAACCTTCGTTGAAAACGGTATCGAAAAGTACGAGCCCTGTGCCGAAATGTTCCTTGCCGCAGGTATTGTTGCACTTCTTTCATTCATCCCCATTCTTGTTCTCAGAAAAAAGGGTATCGACAAAAAAGAGGATTAATCTATGAAAACTGTTTTACTTTCTTCTCTTTGCAAGGTCTTCAAAAGTGAAGAGCCTAATGCAACCGAGTTTACGTCCTTTTCATCATTAAAAAATGAGAATTTCTCGTTTCAGGTGGCGTACCTTCCCGAAACAAAGGAAGAGACTCACCCCGAAATAAAAATAAATTCCGACCTTGCAGATGATATTACCGTGTATTTTGTTCGTAATATCTCTGCAGGAAAGAACACCAGAAAGGACTTTGACTCATTCCACTATAGCGAAAAAATCAAGGAATTCCCCGATTTATTACAGCCCATTGATGAAAAGTTTAGGCTCAAAAAAGACAATTGGTACTCATTCTGGATTGAATACAAGCCCACAAGGGACGTTACAGGTGAGCACAAAATAGAGGTTCAGATTACTGCAGACGGTGAAACACAAACCAAGGTCTTCACCCTCAATATTCTTAACCATCGTCTTCCCAAGCAGGAGCTTTTGTTCACAAACTGGTTCCACAACGACTGTATCTGCACCTATTATAACGTCGACATATTCTCTGATGAATATTGGACAATCGTTGAAAGATACATTAAAAATGCCGCCGAGCGTGGCATAAATATGCTTCTTACACCTGTTTTCACCCCTCCCCTTGATACTGCGGTAGGCGGCGAAAGACCCACGGTGCAATTGGTTGACGTTACTAAGAACAACGGTGTTTATAGCTTTGATTTTACAAACTTCAGAAGATACGTAAATATTTGTCTTCGTAACGGCATTGAGGCTTTTGAAATATCCCATTTCTTTACACAATGGGGTGCAAAGCACGCTCCCAAAATCGTTGCAACCGTTGACGGCAAGGAAAAGAAAATCTTTGGTTGGAAAACCAATTCAACAGGTAAGGAATACAAAGAATTCTTAACCGCTTTCTCCGTAGCCTTCAAAAAAGAGGTTGAAGAAACAGGCATAAAGGACCGTTGTTGGTTGCACGTTTCTGACGAACCAAGCGGGGACCAAATCAGAAAATACAAGGCAGCCGCAAAAATTCTCAGAGAGCTTTTCGAAGACTTCAATATGCTTGATGCCCTTTCGGATATCCGCTATTACAGAAACGGACTTATCAAAACCCCCGTTTGCGGTGAGGGTGAAGCGGATATTTTCAGAGCCGAGGTAAAGGATTTCTGGACATATTACTGTTGCACTCAGGTTAATGACAACCTTCCAAACAGGATGTTTGCTCAGCCCTCTGTCAGAAACCGTGTTTTGGGTGTGCTCCTTTATAAATACGATGCCAAGGGCTTCTTACAATGGGGTCACAATTTCTGGTATTCTCAGTATTCAAAGCATCCCATTGACCCCTTCAAGGTAACGGATGCAGGCGGTAACTTCCCCGCAGGTGACTCATTTGTAGTATATCCCGGCAAAGGCGGTAAGCCCCTTAACTCCTTAAGGCACATAGTATTTGCAGATGCATTCCAGGATTTAAGAGCTCTCAGACTTCTTGAAAGCCTTACCTCGAGAGAATATGTTTTAAAATTAATTGAAAAGGATTTGGACATCCCCCTCACCTTTAAAACCTATCCCCACGAACAAAGCTGGCTTCTTAATTTAAGAAAAACAATTAACGAAGAAATAGCAAAATAAAAAACTACCCGAGATTACTCACAAGGTAATCTCGGGTTTTGGTTTAATACGAAAAAATATTTAATTTATGAAGTGCTCTCGTTGAGGCAAGGTAAAGGTACCTTTCGTTGCCTTTTTCGGTGAATACGCCGTCCTTATCTGCGACAATTACGCTGTCAAATTCAAGACCCTTTGTGAGGGCTAAGGGCATTACCACGGGAGCGTTACCCATTTCGCAGGATTTGTTGTCGCAAAGCCTTACGCTCGGCATATTCTTTTTAAGCTCCGAATACACCTCACGTGCATCGTCAGCGGTTTTTGTAATAATCGCAAGGGTTTTGCTGTTCTGAGAGACCCTCTGTGCAAGGCTTGAAAGCTCATCAAAGCTTCCCTTCACAACGTTTACATCTTCTCCCTCACGCTCAAAAATCTCATAGCGTGAGTTTTCGGGTAAAAGCTTTAATGCAAAGGAGTTAATCTGCTTTGTCGAACGGTAGCTTTTATTAAGATTCAATGCCTTTGCATCATAAATTGACGCAAGCTTTTGTGAATCGCAGGTGTTGAGCCCCGGTATAATAGCCTGATTTGTATCCGCAAGAAGGGTCACCTTTGCTCTGGGGAACATTCTTTGAATAATACGGTGCTGAATTACCGATAAATCCTGAGCCTCGTCAATAAGAATATGCTTAACACCCGGAAGCACCGCAGAGGTGCCGAGAACGGTTTTAAGATAAACAATTCCCAAGGCGTCCTCAAACTCAACAAAGCCTTTTTTGAGACTCATTAAGGAATCAATAAGCTCGGGCTTGCCATGCTCCTTAGCAAATTCACAAAGAAGCCTGCTATACACGTTCACGGGGTCTGTAACCGTGGCACTTCTTATCATTTCGACTGCCGTTGCCTTAACCTCGCGACGATTCTTTTTGAGTAATTTCGCCGTATCCTCATCAATGGAGGTTTCCTCGTCGATAATTGCGTACAATTCCTCACGATTATTTATAAAATACTCGTCAATTACACCCTGTGTGTATGCGGCAAGGCGTTCACCCCTTGATTTTTGGGTGTTTTCACTGTCAAAGCGATATCTTTCAAGAAGCTGTTCCTTTGAGATAATCACTCTGTCAAAAGCCTTCACGTCTCTGAATTCAGGCTCAACCGTATCGGCAGATGACTCGAGGAAATCCATAAACTCATCGCTCATTTTAAGCCTTGCACATTCAAGACGTGTGCTATCACCGTTCATAACCGCATCTGCAAGGGAGTAACAATCCCCTGTGTTCACAGTGGGGATTTCCGCCGCAAAAACCGAATAGAAAGAAGCGTAGTTTATGGGCATTTCACCAAGCTCAGGTATAATATCCGCCACGTAGCTTGAAAAAATATCGTTATTTGAAAACATTATGATTTCTGCAGATGAAAGCTCAGTACGGTTTCTGTAAAGAAGGTATGCAAGTCTGTGGAAACCTACAGAGGTTTTACCGCTACCCGCAGGACCTGTAACCAAAAGATTTTCGCCGTCGGAATAACGTATAACCTTGTTCTGCTCACGCTGAATACTGTTTACAATAACCTTAAGGTGCTCACCCGAGGACGATGACAAAACGTCACAAAGAATATCGTCGTCAATTTTAATATCACTATCAACGTAATAAAGAAGCTTGCCGTCACCAAATTTAAACTGACGCTTTAAAAGCAGGTCGCAGTCAATTCTGCCCCTTGGAGCATCAAAAAAAGCTCTGCCTTCAAAATCATCATAAAAAAGTGCTGATATGGGTGCTCGCCAGTCACACACGAACATTTCGAAGGTGTCGGGGTCCTGCAAGGTACGAAGACCGATATAAACCTCCTTTTCCCTGCCCGTTAACACAGGCTTGAAAACAACCTTTGCAAAATAGGGTGCATTACGCAATTTTTTAAAGAAATCAATATCATACGCCGCCTCCTGAGCGTAAATCATCTTTTTCTCCATATCGTAATGTATTTCGGTAAGCTCCATTTTCGAATACATACCGCCATTAGGATTATCACGGTTAAAATCCTCACCCTGCTCCTTAATACTTGCACGGTACTCCTTAATAAGCTCACCAAGACGGATTATTTCATTGTCTAAAAAGTCACGCACTTCAAAAAACTTGCGTTCTTCTAAAGGCATATCCTTTGCAAACAAGCAGCTTCCCCCTTTATATCGTAGTAAGTTGAATTTTACTACAATGTTTAGTTATATGCAAGTCTTGTTTTATTAATAAATATGTGCTATAATTGGTATAGAAGAAAAGATGGTTGTTCTAAGTTGAGCAACCATTTTTTAGTATAGTGATACAGGAATGATTAATATGAAAAATACAAAAGTTAATTTAGTAGTGTTTTTTATCTCTTTATTTGTTTTTGTAGGAACGACAGGAATATTTTTTATAGCAAAATCAAACATGAATTTACAAGAGAAGGATGTAACTTATTTCACATCAGAAATAAAATCTATAGAGGCTCAACATAGCGGTTTTGATGTGTCTTATAGAATTTATACTACGCAATATATTCCGTATTTGTTAGTAACAGATGGTATGGACTCAAATGGTTTAAGTGACCTGAAGGATGGCGATAAAATCACTTTTGGTGTAGAAAACGAATACGTTAATCTTCTTAAATCCGACAAAAAATCCAATGCACAATTTTTTGTTACAGTAGTTTCATTGAAAACTAATGACGAAGAAATTTTTACACTGGAAAATTACAATCAAGCATCTAAAAACAATTTTAACACGCCGTTTGTCGGAATAATTATCATAGTCTTGGTTGCGCTATTTTTCCTTATTAAGTCATCCATCGCCATAATAAACAACAAAAAGAAAAATAACAACTAATAGAAAAAGGCATCTGCAACCATTCGGGCTGCAGATGCTTTTGTTTTATTAATAATATCTCATTAATGCTACAACCTTACCGAGAATAATAACCTCATTTGTGATAATGGGTTCAAACTCGTCATTTTCGGGCTGTAATCTGAAATGACCGTTTTCCTTGTAGAAGCGTTTTACCGTTGCCTCATCCTCAATCATTGCAACAACAATTTCGCCGTTTGCGGCATAGGGAGTCTTTTCGGCAATGACAATATCGCCGTTAAGAATACCCGCCCAAAGCATACTTTCGCCACGCACCTTAAGGGCAAACAAGGGCTTGTCACGAGACACCCTGCCTGTGTAGGGAATATAACCCTCAATCTGCTCAACTGCAAGAATGGGCATACCCGCAGTAACGGTGCCGAGCAAGGGCACGTGAGTTATATTTTCGGCCTGACCCAAAATACGGATTGACCTTTTAAGCAACGGGTCACGCATAATGTAGCCCGCCTTCTCAAGTGAGTCAAGGTTAGCCTGAACAGAGGAAGTAGATTTAAGACCAACGGCAGCACCGATTTCCCTGACTGAGGGGGGCACACCATCCTGGGACCTCTCTACAAGAAATTCATAAATTCTTTTTTGAGTTTCGTTAATAGGTTCCATAAAATCACCCTTCGAACAAATTTTCTGTTTATATAATAACACATCTTTTTCAAAAAAGCAAACATTTGTTTGCAAAATCCTCAAAATTTTTTCATAAAATGTTTCGGTGATAATATGTTCAGAATATTTTCGGGTAAACACATTACAATAATTTCAGTAATTTTATGTATTTTTTTGCTTTCGGGCTCAATTCTAAACATTGCCGTTCCCAACATTGCCGCTTCGGTGAAGCCCACTGTTACCGTCAGAATTATTATGTATCATCAGATATGCAGCAATACCTCTATCCTCGGTGATTATGCCATAACCCCCGAGCTTTTGCGTGATGATTTTGAATATATGAAAAAGCATAACGTTAATCCCGTATCATTTAGCCAATTAACAAAATATGTAAAGCACGGCGAAGACCTGCCCGAAAACCCCGTAGTAATTACCTTTGATGACGGGGAGCGCTCATTTATTACAAAGGTTCTTCCCATTTTGAAGGAATATAGCTTCCCTGCTAACATAAACATTGTGGGTTCCCTTGTGCAAATTTACACCGAAAACGGCGAAACCGACGACCGCTACGCTTATCTTAACGCCGAAGATATTAAACTCCTGTCTAACGAGCCATTGGTGGAAATAGGCTACCACTCATACAATCTGCATTCCTTGAGCAATCGGCGAGGTATGGGTCGAATTTACGGCGAATCCGACCCTGATTATGAAAAATTGATGCTTGAGGATATTGAAAGCTTCAACCTTTTGTTTGAAAATCTAACGGGCACCAAGCCCTCAATAGCCGCATACCCCTACGGAATAAGAAACGATAAGCTTCAGGAAATATTAAAAGAAAGCGGCTTCTCCGTTACCCTTACCTGTCGGGAGAGCCCTAACACCCTTAGGGTAGGCGACGATTTATTTGAGTTAGGCCGCTTCAACCGTCCCTACCGATTATCAACAAAAACGTTCTTTGACGGTATTTTTTGAATTTTTATTTCTGTAAAATCATTGCAAATGTTACGTTATACATATATAATGTACACAGGTTTGTAAAAAAAGGAGGTGTTCTGATATGTCGGATAAAAAGCTTAAATCCTTCCAATCGCCCGAGTGGTTCAGGTTGGATAATGCGGGTATTCTTTTCCCCGGTCAGAACACCCGTAACTGGTCCAATCTTTTCAGGGTTTCAATTGAGCTTAAAGAGGAAATTGACCCTGTGATTTTAAAACAGGCTTTAGAAAATATAATGCCTCGTTTTCCGGGGTTCAACGTACGCCTCAGAAAGGGATTATTCTGGTATTATCTTGAAAAAAACCCCGTAAAATCCCCGTCCGTTGCACCCGACGTAAAAAACCCCTGCTACAGAATGAATTTCAAGGAGTCCGAGCGATTCCTTTTCAGGGTTTATTACCATGGCAACCACATTGCCGTTGACCTTTTCCACGCCGTCTCCGACGGCTACGGCAATTCCAGATTTGTGTGTACCCTTGCGGCAGAATACCTCAGGCTTAAGGGTAACAATATTCCCTGTGGTGAATTTATTAAGGATATTTCTGCACCTGCACCCGAGAAGGAATTGCTTGATGATTTCCATAAATTTGCCACAAGTAAAGCCAAGGCAAATATTACGGACAAGCACGTTTACCATCCCGACGGCATAAAAATGCCAAAACAAATGGTAAATATAACCTGCGGCATTATGTCCTTTAAAGAGGTTCACGCCATTGCCAAAGCCAAAGGCGTTACGGTTACTGAATTTTTTGCCGCGATTATGTTGGATATTCATTTAAGAAAACAGTTACGTGAAAACCGCAAGCAAAAAGAGGTTTCCGTGCAGATACCTGTAAATTTACGTAATATTTATCCTTCCCAAACAATGCGTAACTTTTCAATCTGTCTTATGGTTAAGATTGACCCCACTTACGGCGAATATACCTTTGACGAGCTGCTCACTCAGGTTGCATATCAGCTGCGACTTGCCCGTGACGAAAAGAAAATCAACGCCACCATTTCAAAGCACGTTCGTATTGAGAAAAATCCCGTACTAAAATTTATGCCCCTTGTGGTAAAAAACGTTGCCCTTGCAGTAGCAACCATGGTGGGTGCCGAGCAGACAACAACGGTTTATCTTTCAAACTTAGGTGAAATCACCTTGCCCGAGGAGATGGTACCATTTGTTGAAAAAGCCTTGTTCGTACCCTGTGCAGGAATGCGAACCGCCGCCCGTTGCGGTGTGGTATCCTTCAACGACAAGCTTGTTTTTACCATAGCAAACAGCTTTAAAGAAAATGATATTGAACGTGAATTTTTTACAACCCTTGTTAAAATGGGTGTCCACGTAAAAATACAAAGCAACCGAGAATAAATTTCTCTTGAAATAAAGGAGCTTATATGTCATATTGCGTTAATTGTGGTGTAGAGCTTGACTCCACCGCCAAAAAATGTGCCTTGTGCGATACACCTGTGTATAACCCGTCACAGGCACAAAAAACCGATGAACCCACACCCTTTTCAAAGGTTCCCGTTGTTCCCAAAAGCATAAAGCAAAAGTTTGTGGCACTGATTGTCACATATATTCTTTTGATTCCCAATATCGTTTGTGTGCTCATTAACCTTTTTGTGAATCCTCAGAATTTATGGTTCGTTTACGTGCTTTCATCAAGTTTTCTTGTATGGGTTGTTGCAATTTTCCCCTTTTTCACGAGGAAACTGCATCCGTACATTATGTGGGCATTTGATACGGTAACCATTGCATTATATGTTTTTGTTTTCCACGCAAAAAATCTTGGGGGACCAAAATGGTATCTTGGTATTGCACTACCAACTATATTAATAATTTCCCTATGTGTACTCGTGTACATTTATTGGGTGAGAAAACGCAAACGCCACTGGACGTCAAAGATGCTTCATATTTTTATAGACCTTGTAATTTCACTTTCCGTTTTATGTGTCTGCCTTTTCTTTGCAGAGCATATGATAACATTTGATGTATTTATAGTTATTGATGCCTGTTGTCTGGCAATTGTTTTCTTCTGGCTTTATTCAAACAGAAGCAAAAAGCTCAGAGCTTGGCTTGCCAAAAAAATGTTTGTATAAACTTAAAGGGCTTCAGTCGGTTGACTGAAGCCCTTATTTTTTGTTTTTTAAATTTTCTTAAGGTCGGGGATACCCTTGATTACCTTCGGAATAGCCTTGACAATCATAACAACAATGCCTCTTACAAGGGGTTTCTTGTCATTAAGGATATCAAGAAGCTGTTCTGCCATCTGAGGATTAAAGATACCGAAGCTCATAGAAATAAGGTTCTTGATGGGTAACTGTAAAGCGATACCCGAAGCCATACTTTCTTCACCAACAAGCTTCTTAATAAGACCTACAATCTTAGCACCGTTCTTACCCTCTGCAGAATCCTCAATTGTGTTAACAAGTGTAAGATTGGGATATGCTTTGATTTCAGAGGGCGGAAGCTCTCTACCGAGAACGCTTACGAACTGCTCAGCGGGAACGTTCTGAACGTCAACGCTGTAATATGCAGGTGCACTCTCTCTGTAATCGGGTACAATTGCATCAACTGTTGACTCCACTTTCAGCTTTGCAGTCAATTTAATATCACGGCTTGAAGCACCGACGCAGATTGTGAAGTCACCGCTTTCAACGTGCCAATCGTGAATATTAACGTTATAATATGCGAATGCTCGCTTACCGAGAGTGATTGAAACTTCTTTTTCCTCCCCTGCCTTAAGGAATACCTTTTTGAAGCCCTTAAGCTCCTGCACGGGTCTGTAAATAGTGCTTTCATCGTCCTTTACGTAAAGCTGAGCAACTTCGGCACCGTCAACGTCACCGATATTTTTAACTTTAAATGAAACAGTAACCTCGTCAGTATCCTTGATGCTATCTGCAGAAAGCTTAATGTCACTATACTCAAAGCTTGTGTATGAAAGACCGAAGCCGAAGGGATAAAGAACATCCTTCTTTGCAGAGTCGTAATATCTGTAGCCAACGAAAACGCTCTCTCTGTATTCAACGGAAGCGGTGTTACCGGGGAAGAAGTTGTAGCAAGGTGTGTCCTCAAGAGCATGGGGGTATGTTTCTGCAAGCTTACCCGAGGGGTTAACGTCACCAAAGAGGATATCTGCAGCAGCACTGCCCGATGCCTCACCACCGAGCACACAGTTAAGAATACCCTTTGCCTTGTCAGCCCAAGGCATTTCAATAACTGCACCGCCTGAAATTGCTACAACAACATTTTCATTTACTTCTTTTACTGCGTCAATAAGTTTTGTGTGAAGTTCGGGAATTCTGATATGACGACGGTCGAAGCCCTCGGACTCGAATTCCTCGGTAAGACCAATAAAGAGAATAACTGCGTCCTTGCCCTTTGCAGCCTCAACTGCATCGGCAATAAACTTTTCATCCTTAACCTTGTTCTTTTTAGCGGTTGAATAACCGGGAGCATAAGTAACCTTAGCACCCTTTTCAACAATTGAATCATACGCACAGTCAATTTTAATTGCGTTAACTATTGAAGAACCTGCACCCTGATAACGGGGATTCTTAGCCATTTCACCGATAACCGCAATATTCGCATCCTTCTTAAGAGGAAGAATACCATCATCATTTTTAAGAAGGACCATACACTGACCGGCAATTTCTCTTGCTTTCTGATGATGTGCATCGGCATCGTATGCATAATCACCGAGAACATCCTTACTCTTCATAATAACGTTAAGAACGTTATCAACCATTTTATCAAGGAATTCCTCGGGAATTCTGCCGTCTTTAACCGCTTCAACAATCTGAGCATTACCAAGACCCTTGGATGTGGGCATTTCAAGTTCCTGACCTGCAAGAAGACCTGCAACACGGTCATTTTCTGCACCCCAGTCAGTAACAATCATACCTTCAAAGCCCCATTCGTCACGAAGAACATCTGTAAGGAGCCATTTATTTTCTGCACAATATGTACCGTTAAGACGGTTGTATGCATTCATAATTGTCCAGGGTTGAGCCTGTTTAACCGTCTTTTCAAATGATGTGAGGTAAATTTCACGTAATGCACGTTCATCGCAAACTGTGTCACAGGTCATACGGCGTGTTTCCTGATTGTTACCTGCGAAGTGCTTAAGTGAAGTACCGATACCCTTTGACTGAACACCGTTTACGAATGCGGCTGAAATTTCACCTGCAAGATAGGGGTCCTCTGAGAAATACTCAAAGTTACGTCCGCAAAGGGGTGAACGCTTGATGTTTGTGCCGGGGCCCAAAAGAACACTAACCTGTTCCTTAAGACATTCTTCACCAAGAAGAACACCCATTTCATAAATCAAATCGGGGTCCCATGAGCAAGCGGTTGTTGCCGCTGTGGGGTAACAAATTGCGGGAACACCCTTAAGGCTTGTTGCCTGATCTTTATCCATTTTTTCGGCACGTTTTCTAATACCGTGAGGGCCGTCAGTCCACATAACCACGGGAATGTCTAATTTTTCAATACCCGGTGTATGCCAATAATCGAGACCTGAGCAAAAAGTAGCTTTTTCCTCAAGAGTCATCTGTTTAATAAGGTCTGCGTGTTTCATCTTATACCTCCGCTAACATATTAACAAAATTATACATATTAATAATATCATACAAAACATATCATTTCAAGAGGCATTTGTTTAGCAAAAATGAGAATGCTTTTAAAATAATAACTTCTAAAAGCATTCTCGATACATTTATGTATGGGCGTTATTTAAATTCAAAAACGCATTTTTAAAACTATTGACCTTCCTCGAAGATGTGTAGACTGAATAATCTTTGCCTTTATGTTTTATTTTCACAAAATCTTTAGTAATTTCTTCAACATAACAAAGATTTACTAAAAAACTGCTATGGGGTTGTGCAAAGATTTTAGGATTGAGTGATTTCTTCCAATAATCCAAAGAGTAATTAGTTTCAATCCTTTTCCCGTCAACATAAACAGCAGATTTTCTGTTCTCTATAGCTATGTAGATAATGTCACATTGTCGAATACGCACAGCATCCTTGGTGCTCGTCTGAACAATGATATCAGAAGTACAACAGGGTCTGTCACAAGTTTTAGTATTACCGTTCAAATCAATACAAAACCGATTACCACTGCAACACCTGGTTATTTCAAAATCCAAACCGTTTTCTTTTAAAATACCGATTAGTTTTGCTTCGAACTCAGTATCAATCATTTCCTTTACATCGCACACCGTCAAATCCATAAAAACCATCCTCATTTATATATAAAAATTTGCTTCTACATATAAATGACAATTTTCAGCAAATACTTCATAAAAATTTTCATTTTCGTATAATTTCAGCTTTTTCAACAAATTCACTGGGCTATATTTGTTAAAAACGTGGTGCCGGTAAAACCGACACCACTGTTGTTTTTTTATTTTGTTAGTTGTTCTGACAATTCTTCAACATTATCATAAAGCCAATTCAAAAAGTTGTTTATGAGTTTCGCAATCGCTTTATAAGTGTCAGGAATATCTGCAAGTTCATCAGGACGATAATTACACATACAGTGCCAAAAGTACAATACATACGGCATTGCTTTTATATCATACTCCGTCAATGGGAACTTTCCTGTAAATTGCTTGATATACTTTTTCAGTCCGTCTGCATCAATTTCACCTGCAGCACAGCTGGGATTTGAAAAAACATAAGATGTTATTACATCCAAACAAATCGGCAACTTACAAGCTGAACTCCAATCAACAACAGTAAAATCATTGTTATGTATGATTGCCTGACCTATGTGATAATCACCGTGCGAATTGGCATAAGTTAGTTTTTTAGTGTCAATACGGAATTTTGAGATTCTTTTGAGATGCTGGATTTGTTCTTCCCAAACGGGTAAAATATCCACATCTTTTGATTTTTTCGCTTTTGCAAGTTCTTTTTTGTATTGCCATAATTTCCTGTAAACTGTTTTTGTTGCAAAGAAGTCTTTGCCGAATCGTAAAGATAAACCCTCATAATCTTTCAGCAATAAAGCTGTTTGACCAAGAAACTCTGCCGATTTGCTCATAAACCAATCAGGAGCAGTATTCACCGGTAGTGATTCACCTTCAATAAACTGTTGAATGGTAAACTGATATTCAGGTGCTTTTACTACATAAGTACCATCTTTGCCTTTCAGAAATCTTGCAACTTTAAGTCCGTGATTACAAAGATACTCGGTAAGTTCACCCTCGTTTTCTACATTTTTCATATATAATGGCAGAACTTTGACTATGTATTTGCCTGTGTCAGTGTTCATTAAATAAAGCTCTGTACCAAAATGCTTATCAAGAAGTTCTATATCAGCCACTTTCAAATTAAATTTATTTTCTATTATATGTTTATTCAATGTTATTCCTCCAAATATTTATGTTAACAAAAATCTGAAAATGGGCGCAAAAATGCCGTAGAAAGCAACCCTCATTAGTGGGTACTTCCTACGGCTAATTTAAGGCATAAAAATAACACACCCTAAAGTGTGCTACAACCGAAAGTTATAGTATTCACGAAAGGTTACTTTAAAACGGCACAACAACATAGAGGCTTATGCCCCGATAATCGTTTGCACCACATATTCAGTTTAAGATTCGATTACCTCATAAAAAACTTTCATACAATTGTTCTCCTTTCAGAATCTGCATCGCAGACTTATCTAGGTCATTATAGCATAATTGTTATGATATTTCAATGAGTTTGTGAAACTCTGATGTTTTTTGCAATTAAATTATAAAAATGGTGCCTTTTTGAGACATCATTTTTCATCCATCAAAATATAGGTAGGTCTTTAATAAAACGAATTTTCATATATAAAAATTCAAATCGGTTTTTGTGTATGCTGTCCTGAGCCCGTAAAACAATAAATTTGTATTTCTAAAACATTCACTAGAAAAATATGGTGTTTTTGTAAATGCAAAATTCATAATAACAGAATAATCGAAATCCAAATACAATCTCATATTATTTTCAATAACCTTAGCATAACTAAGAATATCTTCAGTTTGCGTCTTTGAAAAATAATTCATTGATTGAGAAAAAAGTTCCCCTTTTTTAGAAAAAACAGCATTTTCAATTAAAGAAGAATCATCTTGTTGAATTGCCTCGATACAGTAATATCTGTCACTTATAATTAGTTTACCAAACAATTCTGCCTCAAAGTACTTGTAATAATAAAACACAGAGTCAGGATCTAATGACAGTTGTTTTTCTTCCCAAGCTTTAATTTCTGACTTTACGGTCTTTATTTTAACTGGTAGACCAAAATCCTGATATAAATTCTTTATTTCAGAGCAATTGTCACACTCACCAGATAAACAACTAACACAAGATTCATTGATGTCTTTTACAACTTTAATTGTATAATATTCTTCTTTTAGTTCATCAACTTTTGTGTTCTTATCAAGAATTTTACTGCGAACACAAGGCGCCAACTGTTCATCGATAAAATGATTCATTCTTAAAAAACCATGTTGTTTGTTGCACTCCAATAGTATACATCTAGGCATTTTTTACCGCTTACTTCCTTTCTTTTTTATTTTTCTTGCCCTTCGATTTGTTTGTAAACAAATTTGAAAATAAATCTGAAACGGTATTATTGAATCCCCATCGTATAATAAAACAAAAAAATGCAATAAATTCACATAAAACTGCGGTTGTATAGAATTTCAATTGTTCTAAAATATTGTTATATAATTCAAAAAATTGGGCGGCCAAGTTAAAATCGACAGTATTTATTTCTAATAGTTTCATAATAGATTCGTCGTATAGATGGTTAGTATATAACAATTGTATAATAAGAAAAACTACTAATCCCAAAATCAACCAGGGTTGATAGAAAGATCTAGATTTCTGTTCCTCTCTAAAACATTTTACTATTATATCATCGGGGTTTCCTATTTCTGGTTCAGCATAAGTAACAAAACCTTGGTTTTGCTTCAAAATACCATTTACTACATTAAAAAGATCGTCGTTCATACCTCTATACCAATCCCAATTCATTTAATTTGATTTCCATTTCCTTTTCAGGAACTAAAAATAAATTTGCTAATTCCGAAACAGAGGGTTTACGCATCGCATTACACAATTTCCGCAACATTTCTGTAGGAATCAAAAAATCTCTTGCAAATTTATTGCATACATATTCATGAACATCATTCGATGCATCAGTTGGTCGGTTATTAGGTTGCTCAGCATCTCCTAAAAGTTCTAATTTTCCACCAGCAGATAATTCCTGATAGTGATTTATACAATGTGCTAATTCGTGAGCAATAGTAAACCTTTGTGTTGGTATATCAATTTCTGGATTGTTATTGTAGTAAATATTAGCATAATCATTTTCTATGTTTACCATACCTAGTATTTTATTTTGGCTATCCATATGGGTTTTTACGGCATCTAATTTTGAAATATAACTAAAATCAGTCCCTAAAATATTCACTTTATATGTCTTTGTGATTTTATCAAAAGAAATCGGCATCATTTTACTTATTCCACAAAGTGTATATATCTCATCTGCACTTTTATTCTGTATTTCTTCTATATCTTTTAATTCTGTTATAAACTGATCCGCCAAGTTTTTCTTCCTTTCATTTTTGCAAATTATTAAAATTATTTCTGTTTTCAATACAAGACACTCCTAAATAAACGATTAACATTTATTATGTCACAACAAAAGTTACATTTTTTAGTGAACTATGTCGATATCGTCTTGTAAGGCAATAATAAAACAACAAAATCTATTAAAAGTAATTCTTCCTTTGTCTCATCTCCCCTCATATTAAAGAAGCAATAATGTAATACAAAATATAAAACAAAAATCTACCTTTTTCAACATTAATTGAAAAAATGCAATGTTTTTTTACAAAAATGTACATTTATTTTTGATAGACGCATATAATCATGTCTTTTCCAATCTTAAGCAAAGATATTTCTGTCTAATCAGTAGTTTTAATCACATCCTTATCATCGTTATTTTTAAGCATAAAGAATTACATCAAGAACCCAGCACAAACATCACTTGAATTTTTCTCTTATCTGTATATGACAAATTTCAGCAAATACTTCACATTTTTTACAAAAAATTTTTGTTTGCCTTTTCATTCTTCTGAGATAAAACAATTTTATTTTCAGTCAAAAGGAAATCCTCCGGATTACAGTTACAATCATATTCCGACTGCTGTAATGCGATTTTCAATATTTCTTGTTTGTCATAATTACTCCTATTTATTTGCCTTTATTGTAATTGTTGCACCCCAGTTATTCAGAACCTCAACGGAAGAAAATCCTGCTTCAAGCAAGGCTTCAATTTCGTGTTCAACAGTTAATGGGGTGTCATAATGATAAAATTCATTATCATCAATTCCTTGTTCTTTTTTAAGACGAAGCAGTTCGTTTCGGAAGGCTTGCTCGTCTTCATCGGTCAATGCAAAATAATCAGTAAGAATAAAATACCCGCCATCTTTTAA
>JAFYLQ010000019.1 GCA_017550105.1 Clostridia bacterium
AAGAATGGTTATCACAGTCTTTTTACCATTATGCAGTCCATAAGTCTCGGGGATACTGTAAGCGTTGAAAAGACCGGGGGTGACGAGGTTACGGTTTCCTGCACTGTGCCGGGGGTTCCCACGGACAGCAGAAACATAGTATATAAATGTGCCGTTAAGTTTTTTGAATATGCGGGTATTACCGAAAACCGAGGTATTCATATTCATATTAATAAAATTACACCCTTCTGCGCAGGTATGGGCGGCGGCAGTGCCGACGGTGCGGCGGTACTTGTGGCACTCAACAAAATTTATAATACTAATTACTCGGATAAAATCCTTTGTCGTATAGGCGTTAAGGTGGGTGCGGATATTCCCTTCTGCATTATAGGTGGTACGGCACTTGCTCTTGATACGGGTGCGGTTCTGGCACCCCTTACGGACGTTGAGGGCTACCATATAGTTGTTGTTAAGCCCGAGGACGGTGTTTCCACTAAAGAGGCTTACGCCGCAGTTGACGGCTTAACTGATATGAAGCATACTAAAAATCAGGAGATGCTTGAAGCCTTTGCAGACGGTGAAATTCACAATGCACTCAAGCTTTGCGGTAACGTGTTCGAACAGGCCCTTGAGGTTCCCGGCAGAGTGGATATTAAGGATATCTGCAACAAAAACGGTGCCGTTGCTTCTTGTATGACGGGCTCAGGCTCTGCAGTTTACGGCATTTTTGAAAGCATTGAGAATGCTCAGAAGTCCGTTGACGAGCTTAAAAAGAAATTCACAAACGTTTACCTTTGCACACCCGAAAAGGTTGGCGTAGAAATAATTGAAGTAGCTGAATAAAATAATTTAAACCGTCCATAATCGTTCTTGTAACGAAAGGACGGTTTTTTATGTTTAAAAATAAGGCTTGTAATTTTAAAAGAGATAAAATTTTATTATCAGTATTCGGGTGTGCTCTGAGTCTGTACCTTGCATTTTCCTGTACATATTTTGCAGGTGCGGCAAATACTGTAAGGGAAGACGTGGTGCGACTTCACATACTCGCAAACAGTGACTCTAAGGCAGACCAGAAGGTAAAGCTACAGGTTAGGGATGCTTTGCTTGAAAAAAACACCCTGATTTTAAGTGATGGTGTAAGCAAGGAAAATGCAGTTGAATATTTTGAATTATCAAAGGGTGAGTTGCTCGAAGCGGCTGATGAGGTGCTTAGGGAAAACGGATTTGATTACGGTGTTAAATTAAGCTTAGAGAAAGAATATTTTGAAACCCGTGAATATGGTGAGTTGACTTTTCCTGCAGGGGAATACACCGCCCTTAAGGTAATCCTCGGAGAGGGTGAGGGTAAAAATTGGTGGTGTGTTATGTTTCCGCCTCTTTGCATACCCGCCGCAGGAGAGGTAGAAATAAAAGAAAACACCGATGACTACCTTACCGAAAGCGGTAACGAAATAGTCAACGGTGGGAAGAAATATGTTATTAAGTTTAAATTGTTGGAGGTGTATGAGGAGCTAAAAAACTCAATTCGTAATTCGTAATGCTTAATGCGTAATTGAAGGGGCGAAGCCGATTATATTGTAATTTCTGCGTGGCGGGTTACGTGACAACCGACGTTAACCGCAACGGGAAGTCCTGCAATATGGGTTGGTGCGGTTTCAATATTTACCGCCAATGCAGTTACCTTACCGCCAAACCCTTGGGGCCCTATATTTAATTTATTTACCTCATTCAATATGCGGTTTTCAAGGTCCTTGTAAAAATCGTCGGGGTGTCTTACGTCAATATCACGGCAAAGAGCCTTTTTGGAAAGAAGCGCAACGCCCTCAAAATCACTGCCGATACCAACACCAAGCACCACGGGAGGGCAGGGGTTTGAGCCTGCAGTTTTAACTGTATCCACTACGAAGTCTGCGATATCATCAATAGTAGCAGATGGTGTGAACATTTTAATTTTACTCATATTTTCACTGCCGAAGCCCTTTGGTGCGGCGGTGAATTTTATTTTGTCACCGGGGACTATTGATAAGTGTATAAGTGCGGGTGTGTTGTCGCCCGTGTTCACACGCTTTAAGGGGTCGCTTACAATGGAACAACGCATTTTGCCGTCAAAATAGGCTTTTTTTACGCCGTTGTTAATTGCTTCGTTAAAGTCACCGCCTGTAATATGCACGTCCTGACCCATTTCGCAGAATAAAACCGCCATACCCGTATCCTGACAAATGGGGATACCAAGGTCTTTTGCCGCATCAAGGTTTTTGCACATATCACAGAAAATGCTTTTGGGAAGAGCCGCTGCTTCAAGAGACTCACCCTCACGTATTTTGCTTTCGAGAGAGGGGGAAAGAACGGCGTTTGCTTTAAGGAAAATCTCCTCAACCGCCTGTTCGATTACTGATACGTTTATCTCTCGCATAAATTCACCTTCTATAAAACTAACCGTGCCGATATCGACACGGTTATGATTTTTAGCCTCTTTGGTTACCGCCGCGACGGGGTGTTGAAGTACCACGTTTAGCTGCAGAGTTCTTTTTAAGGTCACTCATTTTTTCGTCGCTTACGGTTTTAAATCTTGCCATCATATCTTCAAAAGACATATTTTCGGGCTCGGTACGCTGGTTACCTGTCCATACCTGAGGTTGGGATCTTCTGGGTCTTTCTGTACGCTTGGGCTTAACCTCTTCCTCCTGAGGGAGAGCCTTTTTGATAGAAAGGGCAATTTTACCCTTTTCGTTAATGTCAATAACCTTAACCTTAACTGTATCGCCCACGGAAAGCTTTTCGTTAATATCCTTAATAAAGGATGATGAAACCTCCGAAATATGTACCATACCCGTTGTTTTGTCGGGGAACTCAACGAATGCCCCAAAATTTGTAATGCCTGTTACCTTACCTTCAAGAATCGCACCGATTTCCACTGCCATAGTTTACCTCTGTTGTTTGTTTTTGTACTGTATATTTAAGCGCCGGGAGTTATGTCAACGTAAACACGTTCGTCGGGCATAACGTAACCCTTGTCGCGGGCATATTCTTCTATGATTTTGTCTTCGTCGCCCTCGTCAATTACCTTTTCAAGAGCTTCGTTTTCAGAAACCTGGCTTTCGTGAACGCTAACAGCATTGGTAAGCTCGTTTTTGTTTTGCTTGTATTCGGAAAATTCTTTAACAATGGAAATACCGAAGTATAAAACAATGCATGAGCATACAACGAGAACGATAATGCTAACCGGTTTAAGCTGCTTTTTATTCTTCTTCTGTTTTGCCAAAATCACGACCGCCTTTCTTAGAAATATGTCTGCCTGCCAATAATATACCAAATAAATTATACACGTATAACCGTGCTTTTGGCAAGAGGTTTTTTTGTATTTTTGAGGACTTTTTTTCAGTTTTTTTGAAAAGTTTACATAATTTTTTGAAAATACCCGAAAACGCCTTTACCAAACCTCTGAAAGGGGTAGAAATAATCTTGAAAGCCAAGGTGTAAAGCCTTCTGAGAATGGAAATTGCCTTGTCGGTTATTTTGATTACGGCAATACCCAACGATACGTAATAAAAAAGGGCACCTATTGCTTCGCCCACAATAATATAAAACCTTATTTCGCCCTTGTTGAGGGCAAGAATAAATAAAAAGCTTATAAGCCCGAAGGCTATAAAATAAATAATATCGCAAATAACTAGAACAATTTTTGAGCGTGTTATTGAAAGCCTTAATGCCCGTATTACATCGTAAAGCACACCTAATAAGAAACCGAGACCTAAGGAGAAAATAAATATTGCTAACTGCTCGTTTTGGGGTACGGAATACATCAGCGGAACACCCTTGACAAAAAGCCGGTGCTTTTAACGGTTACGTCCGTGTATTGTAAAGTGCTTATTTTACCCTCGATACACAACTCGCCCACCTCAAGAGAAAGCTTTGTTATATGTAGCTTTTCACCCCGTATGGTAAGCTCACCGCAATCCGTAGCGGCAACAATCGTCTGCTCGTCAAAGCTTCCCACGTCGTTTACCCCCGATATTGAAAGTTTTTTTCTGTCCTCCAATATACAGTTGTGGGGTAGTAGTCCTGTTCTTTTATCATCTGTCATAAAAAACACCTCCGTTATTACTATTACTTAATATGCAATAACCGAGGTGTTTATGTTTTATTTTATTTTTGTGATTTTGTTACCCTTAACGAGATATGCGTTTTTGCTGATATCTATAAGGGGTTGGTCGTTGAGTGAGTCCGTATAAAAATTCTCAATAGGTGTGTCGGGATACTCCTTGAAAAATGCCTTCACCTTATTTTCACGGAAGCAGAGTCGAGTGATTTCACCTGTTTTGGAGTCAATGGAGGTGCCTATATACTTCTTGATACCCAATCTTTCGCAGATTATTTTAAGGCTTATTTCAGGGGAGCAGGAAATAATAAGGTCGTCGTCACTATGTATATCCTTGTAAAAGGGCTTGATTTTATGCATATTGTTGTTCCAGAAGGTAACAAAATCTTCTCCGATACCGATATGCTTTACATAATAATCGGTAACGGTTTTACCGTATTTGGAAATAGCCTCCTCAACGGTCATTTCGCCCTTTTTATATTTAGTCATAGCCTTCATAACCGTGGGAATGTAACGTAAAAGCTTCTTGTCCTTCTTGCAGTACCAGAAAAAGAAATCAATTATGCTTTCGCCATCGTATATGGTATTGTCAAAATCAAAAACGTTCATTTTTATCTCCGTTAATTAGTTTTTGTTGGCCGATGCCATAGCCGCCGCAATGGCGTATTTTGAATATCTGTAGTTAACAAAGCCGTCAAAGTCCTTGTAGTTGGCGTTGCCCAAGGGCTTTACCGTATTATCCACGTCGCTTAATTCCACGCATACACCGGGCTTGTTATAGGTGTGACGGAACCAGTTTTCGAAGCCACCGCCGTAGCTTGTGGCACTCTTGGTGGGTTGTGTCATATAAAAATCACAGGCGTTGGCAATATCATTTGCAAATGCCTTGTACTGTGCATTGTAGGTGGTGTTGTAGGTGTCACCCCAATAAAGACAGTTGCCCTTAATATGTATTGACAGCATAAATTCAAAGCTGTTGTTTTGGCAAAGGGTCATAAGTGCCTGTGTTTCCTTCTGGTCACCTGCGGAATAGCCCTTGAAATAGTAGTCAGAGGGCTTTGTAACACCGTTGTTTATCTTATCCCAAGCCAAGGGGAAGTTGCGGTTAAGGTCAACGCCGTTGTAATTTGCCTTGTATTCGCTAAGGTCCTTAACCGTGTGGTTTTTGGGGGATAGCCTTGAACGGATAATTTCAAGTCCATCAGGGTTAGTGCAGGGTACAATATAAAGGGTGTACTCGTTTAAAAGCGCTTTTATATTATAGCTACCCAATTTACCGCTTGAGGTGGTTGTTGCAAAGCAATAATCCTCAATACAACGCAAGATATATTTTGTTGTGATGTGCTCACGGGCGTGAAAAGCACCGACTATAAGAGCTTTTTTCTCGCCCTTGCCGAGGGTAATCATAGGTATGCTTTTACCTGCCTCGGAGGTGCCGAGGGTGGTTATTGTGATTTTATCGGGATAAAGTGCATAAAGCTTTTTTATTGTTGAATTAATTGAAGAATAGCTTTCTGCATAGGTTGTATCAATAATGCTCTTGAAAACGGGTGTTGAGAATTTAATTACGGGACCGTCAGAGTAATAATAGCTTCTGGTCAAGCCGTTTACAGCTCGTACGGTGTATCTGTATGTGGTGTTTTTCTTGGCGGTTTTGTCAAGGTAATATTTATTTGTTACAACCTTTAAAAGCTGCCAGCTTTCACCTGCACCGCGTCTGTAAACACGGTAGCTTTTTGCACCGCTCACACCACTCCAAGTAAGGAAAACACCGTCGCTACGGTTAGCGGTTTTCATATTTGTCGGATTTGAGAGCCTTTTTATACTTACACCGTCTGCTGAGTAATGACTAAGATATTGGTCGTTTACCGCTTTTACGGTATAACTGTAATCCTTGCCCGATGAGGGAGCTTTATCAAGATATGAATTGGTCTTTACAATTTTTATAAGCTCCCAGCTTCCGCCGGGTACACGTCTGTAAACCCTGTAGGTTTTGGCATTCTTAACAGGTGCCCATTTAACCTCAACACCGTCGGTTTTATTGGTTGCGGTAAATGATGAGGGTGTTTCAAGTCTTCTTATAACCTTGCCCTCACGGTCATAATCGCCCCTTGTGTTGCCGTCGGTAGCCCTTAAGGTGTAACGATAGCCTCTGCCGCTTTCAGCGGTTGTGTCAAGATATTGGGTTTTGTTTACGGTGCCGAGATATTGCCAACTTTCACCTGAGCCACGTCTGTAAACCCTGTAGCCCGTAGCACCATAAACGGAGTTCCATGTAAGCCTTATACCCTCGGTGCGGTTTTGAATTGTATCTATAATAGGGGGCTTGAGATATGCGGCAAAGATGGTTACAGATATGCTAACAGAAGCGGTTATGATAACAAAAACCGCTATGATTAACGACATAGTCTTTTTCACACGTCATACCTCCATCTTAATATAACAGCCGAGCAGGGGCCTACCTTTATGCAATCCGAGGAGAAACCGCCGTGAAGAATTTCGTGCTTGTATCTGAAATCCTCGGGAAGATAATAGTCAATTTCATGGTTGTTTTTGTTTACAATAATAAATAAGGTTTCGCCGTTACCCGAGCGTTTGTAGGCAACGCAACCGAGCATGGCGGAGTAGGGAATGAAAGCGCCCTCCTTGAGAGATGGGCAGTCACGTCGTATTGCACCTAATTTTTTGTACCATTCAGTAAGCTCCGTGTCCTCGTTTCCCCAAGGGAAGAAGCCCCGGTTAAAGGGGTCACCGCCACCCTGCATACCCGCCTCGTCACCATAATAAACGGAAGGGAAGCCGGGGAGGGTGTACTGAAGAACCGTAGCGGATTTCAAAAGTGCTTTAGCCTTCAGATATTCCTCGTCAGTAAGCTTACAGTTTACCTGAATATTACGGGGCTTATGCTCTATGGAATCGTAAATAAGGCTTGTGATAATTCGTGCCGTGTCGTGAGTGCCTATGTGGTTCATAAGGCAATTAAGTGCATGCTTCGGATAGTTTTCACAGACTGTTACAACGCTTTCCATAAAGCTTTCGGCAACACCGTAGCGCATAAATGAAACAATTGCAGAGGCAAAGGGATAGTTCATTACACTGTCAAGCTGGTCGCCCAAAAGGTATCGGCGTCTGCCGCCGTGACTGTATTTGTTTGTGGCATCCTCCCACACCTCACCGATAACGAAATAATCCTTGTTCAAGGCTTTTATGCTTTTGTTTAATTCGTCAAT
Source organism: Clostridia bacterium (assembly GCA_017550105.1). Lineage (GTDB taxonomy): Bacteria > Bacillota > Clostridia > Oscillospirales > Acutalibacteraceae > DTU089. The sequence goes on from JAFYLQ010000019.1 coordinate 7,309, forward strand.
GAATTTGTCGGGCAATTCGTCAGCCACATCAAGCCTGAAGCCGTAGGCGCCCTCTTTGAGCCACTTTTCAAGAACTCCGTTTTTACCTGTGATATATTCGATGAAAGAGGGGGTGTCCTCATTAGTTTCGGGCAGGGTATCTATACCCCACCAGCTATTATATTTGCCGTCATTTTTAAAGGTGAACCAATCCTTGTATGGACTGTCGGGAATGTTATAGGCACCGTTAAGGGGGTAACGCTTTTCACGATTAAAGTAAATACTGTCGGAGCCTGTGTGTGAGAAAACCCCGTCAAGAATAATTTTTATGCCGTATTCATCGGCACCTTTGCAAAGGCTTTTGAAGTCTGCCTCAGTGCCGAGCATTGGGTCAATTTTCATATAATCCGCCGTGTTGTAGCGGTGGTTTGAGTGGGCTTCAAAAATGGGGTTCAGATAAAGCATTGTTACGCCCAATTCACTAAGATAGGGGAGTTTTTCTTCAATGCCCTTAAGTGTACCGCCAAAATAGTCATTGTTGAGTATTTTGCCCTGTGCATCGGGTTCCCAAACGGGTAATTCGTCGGTGTTTTTATGAATTACACGGTCGGTAAAGGTATTGTCAACGGGAGCACTGCCTCTGTTGAAGCGGTCGGGAAAAATCTGGTACATTATACCGCCCTTTACCCATTGGGGCGTAACGTAGTCCTGTTTATAGACCGTCTGTTGCCATTCGTTGCCGTTGGGTGCAAATTCACCGCAACCGCCCGAACGTAAAAATATATTGCCTTTACCGAAAGGTGTTTCGTAGGTGAAGTGGTAGAAATATAACCCGCTTTCCTCAAAGGTTATGTTTATATCCCACCATTCCTCATTTTCACCATTCATACCGCACCAGAATAAATCACGGTATTGCTCACTCTCGCCGTCTTTATGAAAAACAAGGGTAACCTTACTGCACGAGAAGTTGCGGGGCATAAGAACTTGAAGCCGCAAGCTTTCGCCTGCGGCTGTACTGCCGAATATGGACTTGTGCCTTATATCTCGTGAATTGTAAGGTATGAATTGCAAAAATTATCAGTCCTCGTAGCCGTTAGGATTCTGGTGCTGCCATCTGTAGGAGTCAGCACACATTTCGTCGATGCCCTTTTCGGCAACCCAGTTGAGCTCTTCTTTAGCCTTTGTGGGGTCGGAATAGCAGGTTGCAAGGTCGCCGGGACGACGGTCAACAATCTTGTAGGGGACCTTTACGCCAGATGCTTTTTCGAATGCTTCCACAACCTGAAGAACGCTGTAGCCACAGCCTGTGCCGAGGTTATAAACGAAAACACCTGTTTCGTCAAGGATTTTATCAAGGGCTTTAAGGTGACCCTTTGCAAGGTCAACAACGTGAATATAATCACGTACGCCCGTGCCGTCAACAGTGTCGTAATCGTTGCCGTAAACACTGAGGAATTCACGCTTACCTTCTGCAACCTGTGTTATGTAGGGCATAAGGTTGTTGGGAATACCATTGGGGCTTTCGCCAATCATACCACTGATATGTGCACCGATGGGGTTGAAGTATCTTAAGATACAAACGCTCCATTCGGGGTCGGATTTTGCAAGGTCCTTAAGAATCTGTTCAATAAAGAACTTGGTTGTACCGTAGGGATTTGTGGTACCGCCTGCAACCATTGTCTCCTTAAGGGGTGAAACGTTGTGCTCACCATAAACGGTAGCAGATGAGCTGAATACGATTTTTTTGCAGTTGTGTGCAGCCATAGCCTCACAAAGAGTTACTGTACCACTTATGTTGTTTTCGTAGTAAAGCAAGGGCTTTTCGCAGGATTCACCAACTGCCTTAAGACCTGCAAAGTGAATTACTGAATCAATATCATATTTTTCAAAAACCTTGTCAAGAGCATCTCTGTCGCGGATATCACATTCCTCAAAGCTGAAGCCCTTACCTGCAAGCTTTTCGATTCTGTCAAGCACCTTGGGACAGCTGTTGTAGAAGTTATCGATGATAACGATGTCTTTGCCGCTTTCGAGAAGTTCGATAGATGTGTGGGAGCCGATATAACCTGCTCCGCCTGTTACGAGTACTGCCATAATATATTCTCCTTTTCCTTTTGGTGGTTGTTATTACCAATTTACTTCGTTGTCATTATCACTGGGCTCTTCCTCCTGAGGCTCTGTTGTAGAAGGCTCGGGCTTTTTGGTGGAAGCCTCTGTGGAGGGCTCAGCCTTGGTGGTTGTGGTATTGTTATTGTTGCTGGGATAAATTATGTTGTAATCTGTGTTGGGTTGAACCTGAGGAAGTGTGGTTGTAACGTCAAAAATTGAGGTTACGGATGCTATTTCTGTAAGCTCGGCAACGGTATTGCCGGGATTGTATGGGTTTATATTCTGTGTTTCGGTGGGTCTGCCGTTTTGTTGATAAACCTCGGTTTCAGGTGCATCGGAGGGCTTTGTAAAGAAACCACCGAAATACATAATGCCGAAAATTGCAGCGGCAAGACCAATAAGTGAAAAAAGCACAGCGAGAAGTATTACTATAATCTTGCTTGATTTTTTCTTTTGCTTTTTGCCACCGGTTATATCTGCAACAACCTCCGCTTCAATACGGGATTGCTCATATTTTGCAATTTCGTCGGGAGATGCGGCAAACTTGAAAATAACCTCATCAAGGTATTTGTTTATCATTGAGTAGAGCTCAGTTGTTGCCTCAACGATAAGGTTATCAACACTTTCGTCGGAATCGGCAAAAAGCTTTTTAACTACGATTTTATCAGCAGTAGCAATACTTATGAAAGCGTAGTAGCTGATAACACGATCACCGCTTTTTTCACGGAAAATGTTAGAGACTGTAGCACCGATTTCGGCACTTCTGAGCTCCATTGCACCTTTGGCAAGCTGAGCGGTGTATTCCTTGGGGTCCTCAATACCCGTATCATTTACGAATGGTGTAAAGAAAACGTATTCACCATAATCCGCACAGGCTCGTATATCATCTCTGAGCATTTTTGCGGCGGGTGTGGAGGGAACCGCCAATCTGATGTTATTCTTTTTTAATTTATCAACAATGCGTGTTGCTTTGGATGAAGCCTTTGTGGTGTCGGAAATCTCATCGAAAATTACCGATTTGTCTTCTGTGGGTATAAAAAACGGTAAACCTGATTTGTGAAAAATGTCGGGAACAATATTGGAATCCAAAGGGAAAACCACTATGTATTGGTCGCCGTCATTAATGTAAAACCCGCTGAAAAGACCATCGTTTGAAATTAACTCTGTACATTCGTTGGGGACGAGTGCATGTGCCTTAAGGGTCTTTTCGTCAGAAATTTTGTCGCCGATTGCTTTTGTGATTGCCTCACTGTATGCGGGGGTAAGGTTAAAGGCTTTTATAAGAATCGGTTTGAATTTAAGATAAACCTTGGGCTCAATGCCCATAAGGATTATGTCGGTAGTTTCAATATATTCACTTATATCAGTAAACATTGCTTTGGGGTCGCAAAAGCTTTCAAAATACACCGCACTGTCAGTAAGATTTTCTGCGACACGGCGTTTGATATCCGCAAAAGCAATACTGTTTTGTTCAAATGAATATGCTTTTATACTCAATTTTCACACCTCTGTATCAGTATAAATAGAATTTTTTATCGTTTTTATAAGGATTCTGACTTGGGTCAGAGTAATAGGAATCGGGGTATTTTACGGGGGTATCCTTCATTCTTGCAAGGCTTGTATCGACCTCGGGTGATTCACCGTCTCTGAGTTTACGGGCTATAACAAGGAGTCTTGCATCATCGTGCTCGTAGGTGCACGTGCAAAGTGTTACGATGGTATCAGTGGGTAAAAGGTCCACACCCGTCTCGTAAAGCTTGCGTTTTTCGAGCTCCTCGATGTATTCCTCATAGCAGGCATCGGAGCAATGATTGAAGGTGAAATCGAAGAAATAACCGTTATCACTTTCCGTTGAGCCGTTGGTAATAACTACGGCGTATATTTTCCAGGTATTCTTCTCAAAAAGTGAGTCGAATTGGATTGTGGGATGCTTTTTGAAATAATCAAGACTTTTGTAATTAAGAAGAGCGGCAAAGCGGGAGCCGTCGTTCATATTGTGACCGTAAAGAAGTGTGTTGCGGTCAAAGGGATCAAAGCTGTTTTTGTAGGATGCGTAAACTGCACCGTAGCTTGTGGATTTACCGTAGAAATCGTGGTTAAGGTAATATTTGTTGTTGTCCGCCTGTACAACGGGTGTGTCAATCTTAGTTCCCTCGATTTTAAGGTAGCCTACAGTCTGCGGGTTGTTGGAATAGTAAAGGGCATAATCGCAAAGAATACCTGTGGGGAAGTTAACGTTAATTAGCTCGGGATATTTTTTGTAAAGATAAGCCCATTTTTCTTCTTCCGTAAGGTTTTCTATCTCTTCCATAATGTCTGTAGATTGCTTGTGTTGTTCCTCCTCCTGCTTTAAAACAAGGAATTTTTCAATACCACGTTTGCCGAGGAAAAGCGAGGAAACCACAATTGCCACAATAAGCACTATGGATATTGTGTTCAGAAAAATCTTTTTTGCCTTTTTACGTTTAACGAATTTGGCAACGGCAGTTTTCTGGGTTTCGTCGTTGCGGATAACCGTTTCTTCCGTTTCGTGGAAGTAAACGTAACCGTTGTTTTCGTTCTTTTTGTTTTTACTCATTTTATATCACCTAAAAGACTGAGTGCCGTTTCAATGGCAGAAAGTCTGTTATTTAATCTGATATCATCTGTGAAGTGATTGTTTAGCTCTTTGACTATTACGGTATCCTCGTAGGATACTGCAACGTAAATCAAGCCGACGCTTTTATTGGTGTTGTCGGAAAGGGGACCTGCTATGCCTGTGATACCTACACCGATATCACTGCCGAGTGTTTTTCGTGCACCCATAGCCATTTCACGGGCGGTTTGCTCACTTACGGCACCGAATTTGATTAAGGTTTCCTCTTTAACGCCTAAAAGCTTCATTTTAACCGAGTTTGAGTAGCTGCATACACCCCCGAGATAAACTGAGGAGGCACCGCTTACGTCGGTTATTATTTTGCTGAGCCAACCCCCTGTGCAGGATTCTGCAAGACCGAGGGTTTTGTTCTGTTTTTTAAGACTTGATACTACTGCTTCAGCAGATTTAATTAATTGTGCTTCAGTCATTTTCAACGCCTTCCGAGGTAATGGAAATTCTCTTTATACCCTCAAAGGCTCTTTGACAAAGACCGTCAATATCAAGAACCTTTTCTGCCTCTTCAATATCAGGAAGATGGGGTCTTGTTTTGGGGTGCTTGGGTGTGAATACCGTACAGCAGTCCTCAAAGGGTTGGATTGAAATATTGAACGTGTCGATTTTGCGGGAGATTGTTATGATTTCCTCCTTATCCATACCGATACAGGGACGGAAAACGGGGAACTCTGCTACTGCGTCGGTACAACCGAGGGCAAGGGTGGTCTGACTTGCAACCTGTGCAACGCTTTCGCCGGTAATAAGTGCATGACAGTCGGTTGTTTTTGCCAACATATTCGAAAGTCGCATCATAAAACGACGCATAATAATTGTGAAGTATTCCTCGGGGCATTTTTCACGGATTTCTTCCTGAATTTCGGTGAAGGGTACGGTGTGAAGCCATATTCTGCCACTGTATCTTGCAACCTTTGAAAGAAGGTCGTGAACCTTTTCCTCTGCACGTAATGAGGTGTAGGGGGGTGAAGCAAAGTGTATGCCAACAAGGTCAAGTCCACGCTTTGACATCATATAGCCTGCAACGGGACTGTCAATACCGCCCGAAATGAGTATGAGTGCTCTGCCCGATGAACCGCAGGGCATACCGCCTGCACCCTTGAGCTGATTTCCGCGCACGTAAGCTTCGTCACGGATTTCAACGGTTACTGTTATATCAGGGTTTCTTACGTCAACTCTTAAGTGGGGGAATTTCTCTAAAATCTTGCCACCCAAGGTTGCAGAAATCTCAGGGGATTTTAAGGGGAATTTCTTGTCGGAGCGTTTAGCCTCAACCTTAAAGGTTTTTGCATTTGAAAGCTGTTCGTAAAGATAAACGGGTGCAATCTCACAGATTTTATCCATATCCTTTTCGCAAACTGCCGCGCGGGAATAACCCGCAATACCGAAAACTCTTGAAATTTCATCAGTAGCCGCATCAAGGTCTGCAAAATCGTCCATGGGAGAAACAGTGATTGTTGACTGTGATTTTCTGAACTCAAAATTGCCGAAGGGCTTAATTCTTCTGCGGATGTTTTTAACGAGCATATCCTCGAAGCTTGAACGGTTAAGTCCCTTAAGGGCTAACTCACCGTCTTTAATAAGAATGATTTCTTTCATATATAATCCTCTCAAAGGGTGTTATTTTTTACCATATTTGTGAGCCGCTTCTCTTACGGCTTCGATTAATAAATCTACTTCCTCAAGGGTGTTGTAGCGTGAAAAACTGATACGAACCGCACTGTCTATAACCTCGGGCGCAAGACCCATAGCGGTAAGCACGGGGCTTCTGTGACCTGTTTTACAGGCGGAGCCTGCAGAAATGCAGATACCCTTATCGCTCATAAAATTTACGATGGGTTGACTCGGAAGACCCAGAATTGAAATGTTAATTATATAGGGAATGGCGTCCTCGGGTGAGTTCACCGTAACACAGCTTAAATCACTTATGCCGTTGCTGAAGCGGGCTTTAAGGGCTTTTACGTGTTCGTGGTGTTTGCCGATATTCATTGCCTGCTCTGCTGCGGCACCGAATGAGAAAATAGCGGGTGTTGCCTCGGTACCGGAATGCATATTCTTTTCCTGACCGCCACCTAAAACGTAGGGCTTGATAATGCCGGGAGTTTTAACGTATAAACCGCCCACGCCCTTAAGTGCGTGAATTTTATGACCGCTGACGGTGATAAAATCCGCATCAACCGTACGGGGATTTACGGGGATTTTACCGAAAGCCTGAACACAGTCTGCATGGATTAATGCAGGGGCTTTTTTCTGGTTAATGGCTTTTCGTACCGTGTTAACGGGGAGCACGGAGCCCACCTCGTTATTTACTGCCATAAGGGAAACAAGAATAGTGTTTTCGTTAATGCTTTCAAAAAGCTCGTCTTCATTTATTTTGCCGTATTTATCGGGGGCAAGACGAATAACCTCAACACCTGCTCGTTCAAGGGCACTTATGGGCTCACCGACGCTTGGGTGCTCAATTGCGGTGGTTACTATGCGGTTGCCCTGTTTTTTAAGCTTATTGTAAGCGCCGAAAATAGCGGTGTTGTTTGCAGTGGTGCCCGATGAAGTGAAAAAGAAATTATCGTCACTTACACCGAGAAGCTTTGATACCTTTTTGCGACTCTTTTTAAGAAGCGCAGAGGCATCGCTACCCATTGAATGTAATGATGAGGGATTGCCCCAGTTTTCAGTTATGGCTTTAATTGCAACCTCGGTAGCCTCAGCACAGGGCTTGGTGGTTGCACTATTATCAAAATAAGCGGTCAAAAGAAAGACTTCCTTTATTATATCAAATCATTAATAATCAGTTTATTATACAATATTATTATACTTTTTGTAAATGGTTTTGGGTTAAGTTTTATTGTATTTTTCTTGAATAAATTGTGAATTATAGGAGAAAATGCTACAGTAAATGATTTTAAATCATAAGGAGCAGGATTATGATAAAAAGCAGACGAGGATTAATAAGAATTATCAGCTTTATGAGTGTTGTTGTAGCGGTTCTTGCAGTATGGGGTGCGGTAAGCTCATACAAGCTTTCGCAGGCAAAAATTTCCATACAGGTTTCTAATGAAAGAGCTCTTACTCAGTTGGGAACGTATCTTGACGACATAAGCCTTAATCTGCAGAAGTGTATGTATTGCAACGGAGAAGGTATGCTGTCGGACTTGTCTGCGGACCTTTGGCGTTCAAGTGCCTCGGCAAAGGAAAGCCTGTCGGAATTAACGGACGGCAACACAGAAATTTCGGGTGTGTATAAATTCCTTTCACAGGTGGGGGAGTATACAATTTCTCTTAACAAGCGGTTGGCTCAAGGGGGGAATATTTCAGATGAAGAAACAAAGAATCTTACTAAGCTTCTCGAATATTCGCAGAAATTAAGCAAGAACGTAAACTACCTCATAGAGCAGGAAGAAAACGGACTTGTGGATTTTGAAGAAATTAAAAGCACCTTGCAGGAGGACGAGGGGGAAAGGCTATATCTTGGACAGGAGCTAAACGATGCAAATCAATCCTTGCAGGATTATCCCACGCTTATTTATGACGGTCCCTTTTCCGACCATATTATGAACAAAAAATCCTCAGTAACCGATAGTATGCAAAAGGTTACTGAGGTGCAAGCAAAGGACAAAGCAGCGAATTTTTTAGAAATTAAAAGTAGCGAGCTGTATTTTTTGACTAAAACTCAGAATAATATGAGTACCTACACCTTTTATAACTCGGATTATACTGTTTCGGTTACACAAAATGGCGGTATTGTAAGTAGCTTTATGACCAATAATTTTGTGTCGCAGATTGAACTTTCATACGAGGAAGCAATAAAGAAGGGCACTGAATTTTTAAATAAACGGGGCTACGATAACATCAAAGAAAGCTACTATTCAACAACTGATGGTATTTGTACAATTAATTTTTCGTACTATGAAGACGGCATAACCTACTACACGGATTTAATAAAGGTCAGCGTGGCTCTTGATACCGGTAAAATCACCGCCTTTGACGCTACGGGATATCTTATGAATTATCACAAAAGAACGGTACCGAAAAAGGTTAAATATACCCTTTCAGAGGGCAAAGGTCTTATAAATCCCACCCTTGAGGTTTTATCATTTAAAAAAGCCTTTATTCCCACTGATTGGGAAAGTGAAGAATACGTTTACGAATACCGTTGCCGTGATAATAAGGATAACGAGGTGCTTATTTATATTGACCCTGTAACAGGGGAAGAGAAGGATGTTTTATTACTTCTTTATACTGACGGCGGCATATTGACAAAATAATGAATAAATTATTTTGAAGTGCAAATAATTATATTGGAGTTTTGGGCAGGTTGCTCCGGAAAGGACGTGAGAATATGAAGAAGATTATTACAATAGCTTCTGCGTTGGCTCTTGTTGGATGTATGGCAGTTCTTTTGTGGGGTTGCGGTGCGGATGATAAGGATATGACCACTTCACCCTCAATCTCAACTACAACCAATTTGACAACAGAGAACAGAACGAATGCGGGTATGGTTACGGATGAATCGGACGACAAAAATGGTGTAATCGGTGATGTTGTTACCGATATGTCCGAGGGTATTTCAGAAATTATAACCGACGTATCCGAGGGCGTTTCAGACCTTCTTAACTAAAAGCATAAAAAACAGGTTGTAAAAGTTTGAAAGCTTTTACAACCTGTTGGTTTTTATTTTAAAGCAACCGTCTGTGAAATAAGCGTCGTGCTATCATCGGAAATAACCGAGAAGGTAATGCTGTAATTTGCACCGGGGTCAGATGGGTACTTGAGTGTGTATGTATTTTCATTCTCAGTAAGAACAAAGGATTTTTCGGGGAAGCCGTATCCTGCAGAGGTCTCGTAATCAAGGGTAAGCTTTTTGGTGTAAAGAGCCTCGTTTGTAACGGTTACGTGGAAGTAGAAGGTTTTTGAGCTATCTACCTCGGTAAGGTTTTCGGTTGTGTCTGTTTCGGAATAGTTGATGCAGACTGCAATACCCTCGCCGAGAACAGCACTTGTGCCCAGAAGTTTGTTACGTAAATCACCGCTATCCTTGTACTTTGCCTGAGCAAGGTCCTTAAGGTATGAAAGGGTGGTTTCGTTTTCTGCACTTAAGTTTTCGTTAACGTAAGCATATTTTGCTTCAAGGATTGTGTTTTCGCTATCGGGATGGTCGGGTAAAGCAATAAGAGTTTCAATTGCTTTCTGGTAATCCTTTGCTTCAATAAGCTTTACTGCCTTTCGGTAATTGCACTCATCAATCATACTGTTGCTGTCTGCATAGCCTTCGAGTGAAATGAAAATAGTAATAGCCTCATCGTAGTTACCCTGTTCCATAAGTGAAAGAGCGGAATTGTAAATGCAGGAATTTACTCTGCCGGCACTATCCTCGTAATTGCCGAGGTCAATATAAATCTGCTTTGCTTCGTCAAATTTCTTTGCCTCTTCAAGGGCTAAAGCCTGATTATAACGGGTAAGAAGATATTTGTCGGCAGAATCCTCGTAGTCACCTAAGTTTTCGTATATTTCGGCGGCTTCGCCGTAGTTCTTTTCAGTGAAAAGAATACCTGCTTTTTCGTAGTTGCTCTCGTTAAGCTTTGCGGGAACAACCTTGAGCGCCACAAGACCGATAATTGCAACAAGCACAACTACAACCGCAATAATGGGTGCTACACTCTTTTTGTGTTTGCGCTTTGCAGGAGTCTCGGGAGCCTCTGTAGATTCTTCGGTAGCCTCCGCAGATTCTTCAGTAGCCTCCGCAGATTCTTCAACTGCTTCGGGAGTGTCATCTTCAATAAAATTACCGTTTTCGGCAATTGTTTTAAGAAGTGTTGTTTGTGTTTCAGGTTCCGTAACTTCTTCAAGAGCCTCGGTTTCTGTAGCTTCTTCAGGAGTTTCGGTTGCTGTGTCTGTAACATCTTCGGCTGTGGTGGGCTCATCTTCGGTTAACGCCTGAGTGGTTTCTTCGGCTTCTTCAACTGTTTCGGGAATTTCAATAACCGAGTTTTCTTCAGCTTCAATGTCCTCGGCCACTTCTACCTTTTCTTCAACCTCGGCAACCTCTTCGGGTTCTACAATCTCTTCGGCTTCTGTAGTTTCTTCGATTTCTGCAACCTCTTCAACTTCTGTGCTTTCTTCGGGCTCAGTCGTCACTGAAGTTTCTTCAACTTCGGCAATTTCTTCAATTACCTCAGTAACGTCAACAACCGAATCTTCTTCGGATACAACATCCTCGGTGTTTTCAGTCTCCTGAATTTCTTCAGGCTCTGTAGTTGCTTCAGGCTCTGTTGTTGAGGAGTAAACGTCCTCAAACTCGGTGGCATCGGTAGGTGTTTCCTGCTCTTGTGAAGGTTCTTCGGTGGTTTCTTCCACAGGAACTTCAACTGTTTCGGCAGCCAGAACAACAACTGTTTCGGTCTGCTGCTCGAACTCATCGTCATGGTCTCTGAGGCTTTCCTGGAAGAAATCATAGCCTGCGGCTTTAAGCTTTTCGCAGATTGTGGGAACGCCTTTGATTGACTGATAGCGACCATCCTCGAGAAGCTTTGCAATCTGTGAGAATTTCTCGGAGCTTGACATAAGGAATTCGTATTTCTGGCGATTTTTCTCAAAGAACATAACTATGCAACGATAGTAAATTTCAAGGTTCTTGATTTCGTTGGAAAGAATGCCTGTGAAAACTGTGTGTGAGTTAATGCTCTCAACAATTTTGTCGAACTTTTTAGCACCAACCTCGGTAGCCGCAACGGGGTCAACAAAGAAGCAAGGTGAAAGCTTAACGCTGATTTTGTTTACTGCACGCTCGTTATATGCACCTGCAAATTCGTTGAGCTTATTTCTGTATATTTTTGCTTCGTCCTGAAGCTTGATAATAGCAGAAACTTCCTTTTTGATTTTCTCGGCATCAGCTTCGGCAAAAAGCTCTAAATGAAGCTGAGTAACCGCTTTTTCTACCTTAAGAACCTCGTCGTTAGCCATTACAAGGTAACGAACAAAATCATCGTCGGAAATTTCCATAAGAGACTCAAGAACCTTTACGTACAAGTCCTTTAATGATGAGGTATCCTCGTCAAAATTCTGTGCATCGCAAAGTGCCTTGTAAAAAATGGCACGGGGTTCGGCACCGTTTTTGACTATATATTTCATAAGGCAGTCACCGGCGGCCGCAAAATCACCCTCGTGGTAATACTGTGCACCTGAAAGGAAATTCTCTTCGCTTTCGGGGAACGTAGCATTACAGCCGGGGCAGGTGAGGTCGGCTTCTGCTTTCTGAAGATATGCATTTTTACAATCGGGACAAATTATTCTGATCATAATTTCCACCTTTACATATAGTGATGACATAAATCACCAAATTACAATTCACTATATAATAACATAAAAGGACCGACATTTTCAATATTTTATTACAAAAATATTACAAAATCGGTCCAATATAAGGTTTATTTTTATTAAATTATAGGGGTTATGCCTTTTTTATCCACATTTCAGCGAACTTGAAGCCTATGTCGGGCTCACTTATGAGCAGTTCAAGTGTGCCGTTTATGAAAAGGTCACGCTTAAGGGTATAGGTTGCACTTTCAAAGCCATCTACCAAAAATTCCTTGTCGAACTGCGGGTTTTTCTCGCCGCCGAATTGGGGTCCCTCGTAAATTACCTTACCGTTTGCCGAAACAAGGTGCTTGGCATCGGCAGAGGCATCACTTTTGTAAACTATGGTGAGACGGTAATCGGTTTCGGGCTTGAAGCCACCTAATTTAGCCTTGAAGGTGTAGTTGTCGTAAAGCTTTGCCATGGACATAGGAATGGGTTTTTCCTTGGTGTAGGGTCTGTCACCCTGAATATCCATATAAACCTCGCCGTCCTGCTTTATGCCAAGGGTGTTAAGACCGTGAAGTGCAACGGAGTAGTAAAACTCGTCCGTGTCGGTTTTGTTGCGGTCAATAAGGCGGTTTACGTATGAGATTTTTTCGTCCTCGTCAAGGCCTTGGGCATAGGTTAATTTGTTCTTTAAATACGCCATGTCGGTAACGTTATTGTCAATAGTATCAAGGGTTGCGCCCCTTTCCCAGCTATCCGCATAATAGTGCTCAACGTCAAGCTGAATGCCTATTAAATCGAATAACCTTTTGCCGAGAAGGTCAAGCTCGTTACGTAATGAAATGTAGCCTTCATCAAAGGGTACTTCAAGAATTTCAAGTGCTTTTGTGATTTCACCCTTTTTGCATTCGGTAAGTGCTTTTTTGCAGAGCTTCAGTTCGAAATTTCTGCGGTCTTTTACAAGCTTGTCGCAACAGGCTCTGAAATAAAGAAGCATAAATCTCCAATTTTCAGAAAGGGTGGTATGCTTTTCTTTTAAAGCACAAAGATTGTTGTATGCAACCTCAATGCAGGGATTTTCAACGGGGTCACCCTGCCAACTTTTTTCAAGAAGAAAAATTGTATCGGCAATTATATTTTCGTCCGCTTCATTCATAAAATACCTTGAATAATCAAGCAAAACCTCGCGTATATCGGCGTCCTTATCCCATTCGAGGGCACTCCAGAGCATCTTGTTAACGTCGTCGTGAACACCCTCAGAATAGCTTACGCTACCGATGGTATAGGGTGCAAAAAGACGGTGCAGGGTTCGAAGCTCGGTGGGTCTCGGATTCACGCTTTCTCTTGAAAGGGTGTTCGCCAAGGCAAAGTGCCAGTCATCCTCAAGAAAGTTGACGGGGTATTCGCAACGAAGGTTGTGGGTTATATCGGGATAAAATCTTAAGGGGTATTTTTCGGGCACCTTTTTTCTGAGCTCGTGCATAGGGTAGGCATGGTTGGGCCCCATAATTACCGTGTCGATTTCGTTGGGGAGCTTTTCCATTTCTTTTACGAAGGCTTCGCCCCAATCCCTGTATTTGTGCGGTGCCTGTGCCGAGGGGTGCATCTGAGCCTCGGGGTGGATTTCCTTAAGTAAACGGGATATCTTTCTGCAACGCTCCACAAAGTCATCGGCGTACATTTCACCGGGGTCACCACCGGGAGGGAATACGGCGTTAATTCGTGGGATTTTTGAGTATATTTTTTCGCGTAGTGCGAGGGCTTCCTCCTCGGTTTCTCTGTCGTCGTTTGCGTGCCACAGGGAGACGTCAAGGTCAACCGTATCTGCAAGTCGTGAGGCTTCAATAACAAACTCCTCCTGAGTGTATCTCATAAGGGGGTTCATTTCATTTTTGCCGAATTTAGTAGTGTTGTGCTCACATGTGTTTGTACCGAAAGCCATCATATCGAGGTAATAATCAAAATACTGATTATAATCCCAGGCGTCGTACGTGTTGGGGGTTGTGCGGTAGCCCACCTGATGACCGATAATCTGCTTTTGGGGCTTATATGTGCCCTCAATATCCTCGGCAATAATTACACCATCGGGGGTGAATTTAGCCTTTCTTAAAATATGGGAATAGCCGAAAATAAGACCGCGAATTGTTTTTGCGGTAATTTCGAAACCCGTTGTATTATAAGAAATGCTGTATTGGTCCTTGCTGAGAATATGTTCATCCGCTTTAAGGGTAACAAAGGCGTCAGCAGTATCAGTTTTTATTGAAACGTTCAAAGAAGTTCTTTTTTTCAGTTCTTTTGATAACAACTCCGCCGCCTTCAAGGTAACGGGACAGGATGCAGAAATTATAAATTCGGTAACAGAAAAATTCATAATAACCTCCGTAGCACTTAATGGAATTATTTTAGCACACCCGAAGAGTTTCTTCAATAAAAACAGTATTTTTCAAAAAATTACTTGCAATTTGATGTTGTTGTGCTAAAATTACAGGGATAAATTTTTACAGGAGCAAGGCTTATGAATGGTTTTACCCTTAAATGGTTCGGCAAATTGGCAACGTCACTTGTTAAATACAACGCCCCACTCAAAAACGCAAAAAAACTTAAAGCAACTAAGGATTGGCGCGAGTGTAAGGCTGTTGTAGACCAATATATATATGATTGGCTTACGCCTCTTGTGGATATGGCAGGGGTTGAGTTTATATTTGAAGGCAAGGAGAACGTGCCTATGGACGAGCCCGTTATATACACACCCAACCACGCGGGCTTGTTTGATATTCCCGCAATGATTCTCGGTGCACCGCAGGTGCCCATATTTATGGCTAAAAAGGAAATCGCATCCTTCCCCATTATTAAGGACTGGATGTGGGTAATGGACTGTGTTTTTGTTGACAGAAAGGATAAAACACAGGCTCGTTCCTCGCTTCATAATGCAATTGAAATGGTGAAAAACGGTAGAAGCCTTGTTATTTTCCCCGAGGGCACACGATCCAAAACAGGTGAGCTTGGTGAGTTTAAGGGTGGCGCTATGAAGATTGCTATGGAAACAGGGGCTAAAATTGTTCCCGTTTACATTGAGGGCACAAGGGCTTGCTTTGAGCAGACAGGGAACATTACCTCGGGTACCGTAAGGGTAAAATTCCTTGAACCAATTGTTACAAATGGGCTTACAAAAGAGGAATTTTTCGAAATGCCCGCAAAGCTTCGTGCAATTATTCAGGCAGAAAAGGACGCTAACGCTTAATAATTATATACATATTTATTACGAAAAGGACGGATTTTTTCCGTTCTTTTTTACATTTTGTAACACTTTTGGGGCATATTTTAAACAAAGGGGTTGACAAAACGGGTTAATAAGGTTATAATACGACCCGCTGATTACAATTTGTAACCTTTTTGGAGGAAAATATGACAAAACGATTACTTGGTTTGTTATTAGTGGTTTTTGCAACCGTAATTGTACTTCCCACATTTGCTACCAAAACCAAGGCGGCAAAAATTGAAGAGTATAATCTTGGTGATACTATGACTTACGCCGAAAGGAATTGGGACAACGGTCGCGGACTTTGTGCACAGTTTGTTAACGAGTGCCTTAGCTACGGTGGTCTTGACCTTTCAGGAATGCGTGTAAAGGACCTCTATAACGAACTTTTAGCAAAAGAGTACGGCACATCATATAAACTCACTCTTACAAACGGAAAAAGCGGTAGCATAAGAATGTCGGATAATGAGGGCAAGGTTAAAAAAGGCGACCCCATTTTCTTTGTATGTAACGTATGCGGTGAATTTGAGCACGTGGTTCTTTGTAACGGTGCCAACAGTGACGGCTACGTTCAGGACTATGCTCACAACAAGGCACACAACGGTAAAAAAAGAACCTATACCTACGGTCATTGCGGTTCTGACAACTGGACTATATATTCAATAAGCATCGACAATGGCGATACCCTCAAAACTCCCGAGGTAAAAAGCATTACAGGTACTGCAAAGGGCGTTGAGGTTAAGTGGGATGCGGTAAAATTTGCCGATTCCTACAACGTGTACCGTAAGCAGCCCGGCGGTAAATGGACTACCTTTAAGGCTGTAAAGGGTACTTCTTATACAGATACAACCGCTCAGAACGGCAAAACTTATATTTACACGGTAAGAGCTTGTAACGAAAAAACAATGAGTGGCTTCAAGCCCTCTGCCGAGTTTAAATTTGTTGACAAAATCAAGTTCATATCAATTTCTGCTACAACAAAGGGTGTTAAGCTTCAGTGGAGCAAAAACACCGCCGCAACAAGCTATTATCTTTACCGTAGCGTTGACGGTGGCAAATGGGCAAGATATGCCACTATAAAAGGCAACACCAAAACAACCTACACCGACACCAAGGTAGAAAGCGGTAAGACCTACAGATACCGTGTAAGAGGTGTGTCGGGCTCAAGCGTTGGCGCTTATGATTCAACGGGTGTTGGTATTTCTTATCTTAAAACCCCCGCACTTAAGAGCATTCAGAACACTAAGGACGGTATTTCAGTAAAATGGAACAGCGTACAGGGTGCTACGGGCTACAGAGTTTACAGACGTGCCGAGGCGGACAAGGGTTGGACTTACCTTGGCGTTATTAAGGGTACAACCTATAACGACAAAAAGGTTCAGAATGAAGTTGTTTATACCTACACAGTAAGAGCCGTGCTTAAAAATTCACTCAGTGCTTTTGAAAGCGGCATAACACTCAGACATATCAAAACTCCCGAAATCACATCAATTGTGAGCGTTGAAAAGGGTCTTAGCCTTGAGTGGGAAACAGTTGAAGGCGTATCGGGCTACTACCTTTATCGCAAGGCTCCCGATGAAAAGAGCTGGACAAGAATTGCCACTGTAAGAAACGGCAATGAGTACGTTGATAAAAACGTTGAGGAAGGTGTTGAATACACCTACACCGTAAAGGCGTTTTTCGATAAAACAGTAAGTGCCTATAACAAAGACGGTGTGACACACAAATTCCTTCGTAAAAACGAAAACGAACTTGATTGTGTTGAGGCTGACGACGATTCAGACGATATCGATTAATTAAATAAGAACAATAAACCCCTTGGTTATCGAATGATAATCAAGGGGTTTAATCTTGTTTTGGGATATTTATCTTTCCTCACGGAAGTAAGTGATACCAAGGCTCTGAGGAGGCTGGTTTTTCTTACTGTCACGAATGCTTGTGAAGAGAAGAACGATAATTGTAACAATGTAGGGGAGCATTTTGAAAAGCTCGTTGTCCTGAATTGTGAAGCCTGTAATATAGGTGTTTGCAATGTAAAGACCACCGAATACGATGGAGCCAAGAATTGCAATGCTGGGCTTCCAAACTGTGAAGATAACAAGAGCAATTGCCAACCAACCGATAGCATCAATACAGTATTCCCAGTTACCGTTAAGGTAGTTCATAATGAAGCAAAGACCACCGAGACCTGAGATACCGCAACCGATACAGGTTGCAGCGTATCTGTAAGCGGAAACGTTGATACCTGCCGCATCAGCGGTAGCGGGATTTTCACCCACTGCACGAAGATGAAGACCGATTTTGGTTTTGTTAAATACAAAGGTTGTAAGTAAAGCAATAAAAATCGCTAAGTAAATCAAGAAGCCGTGTGAGAGGAATAATTCGCCAAACCAACCTAAATCCTCAGCAAATGAGAAGGAAGCGTTAAAGAATTTAGAGCCACGCTGGAAGGCAAGACCTGTCTGTGAAATGATGTAGTCAGAAACGCCCACACCAAAGGTTGTAAGGGCAAGACCGGTAACGTTCTGATTTACCTTTAAGGTAACAGTCATAAAGCTGAAAAGTAAGCCCATAACGGCGCTACCGATAAAGGCGGCAGCAACGGGTAGAAGAACAGCAATAACGGGGTCTGCATAAAGTCCTGTCTGAGAAAGGTATAAGTCCTCTACAAAGCAACCACAGGCGGCACCCACACACATAACGCCGGGGGTACCAAGGTTAAGGTGACCTGCTTTTTCGGTGATGGTTTCACCGGTTGAGCCTAAGAGGAAGGTCATTCCAAGACGGATAGCACTAACAAGAAAGGATAACATTTATACTTCCTCCTTTCTGTTTTTGTTGAAAACAATCTTGTACTGAAGGAAGAATTCGCAACCGATAATAAAGAAAAGAATAATACCGGTTAAAATGTCTGAAATTGAGGGGTCAACGTTGAAGTCTGAGCTTATCTGCTCGGCACCACGCTCCATAAATACAATGAGGAATGATGTGATAATCATTGTAAGAGGATTGAACTTAGCAAGCCATGATACCATAATCGCCGTAAAGCCCCTGCCACCAACGGTGGTGGTGCTTATGGTGTGGTTGATACCGCCTACAAGGAGGAAGCCCGCAACACCGGCAATAGCACCTGAAATAGCGAGGGTACGGATAATAACCTTTTTAACGTTGATACCGATGTATTTTGCGGTGTTAACGCTTTCACCAACAACGGAAATTTCGTAGCCCTGCTTACTGTGTTTAAGGTAAACGTAAACAATAACCGTAAGGGCGAGTACAATTAATATGCTCAACAGATAATCCATATCGCCGATTACCGGTAAACCGTGTTGGGGCATGGGCTCAAGAACACCTGAACCGCTTTTAACGTACTTTTTGAGGAAGTAAGCCACCAACTGAATTGCGATGTAGTTCATCATAAGGGTGAACAGAGTTTCGTTGGTGTTCCAAAGAGCTTTTGCAATAGCGGGGAGCACCGCCCACAGAATACCTGCAAGAATACTTGCACCGAGCATTATCGGAATAAGCACGTATGGTTTTTTATCGCCGAGGAAAGCAAACTGATCCCCGAGGAAGAACATACAGGCTACCGTAGCAAGGCCCGATATAAGCACCTGACCCTCGGCACCGATGTTCCAGAACTTCATCTTAAAGGCGGGGGTAACAACCAATGATACACAAAGAAGCATTGCAAGATTCAGTGCAAGGTTCCATATACGAACGGATGACCCGAAGGAGCCCTCGAACATTGATTTGTATACCTCTAAGGGGTTCTGCTGTGAAAGAACCGTAATTACAAGGGCTGACACTATAAGTGCCGCTACAACTGCCGCCGCACGTATTCCTAATGCGGGAAGGAAGGGGAGGGGTTCTCTTTTTACAACGTGAAAAAGAGGATTATGAACTTTTTTCTCTCTAGCCATTATTTACCCTCCTTTGATTTAGTCATAAGAAGACCGATTTCTTCTTTCTTTGCGGTTCTGCCGTCAACAATGCCTGTTACTCTGCCGTCGCTTAAAACAAGAATTCTGTCGCACAAATCAAGTAAAACGTCAAGGTCCTCACCAACGAAAATGACTGCAACGCCCTTTTCCTTTTGTTCGGTAAGAAGATTGTAAATTGTGTAGGAGGAGTTGATATCAAGACCTCTTACGGGGTATGCCGCCATAAGCACCGTGGGTGAAGCGGCAATTTCACGACCTACAAGAACCTTCTGCACGTTACCGCCCGAAAGACGTCTTACGGGGGTGTTTGCATCGGGAGTAACAACCTTAAGGTCGTCAATGATTTTATTCGCAAGCTTCTTTGGTTCTTTACGCTCGAGGAACATTGATTTGCCTCGCTTGTAGCTTCTGAGCATCATATTATCCGCAATGCCCATATTACCAACAAGACCCATACCAAGTCTGTCCTCGGGAACGAATGAAAGACGAACGCCTAAGTTTTTAATCTCGATGGGGGTTTTATTACGTAAATTTTCAGCCTTTTCGGTTTTGGGGTCGTTATAAACGATTTCGCCGCCGCTTAACTTCTGAAGACCTGCAATGGCTTCAAGAAGCTCACGCTGACCCGAACCTGCAATACCTGCAATACCGAGGATTTCACCGCTTTTTGCAACGAATGAAATATCATCAAGCACCTTTACGCCGTCTGCATTGAAGCAGTCAAGACCCTTAACAACCAATCTGTCCTTAGTGTCGTGGGGCTCGGGACGGTCAATATCGAGGCTTATTTTTTCGCCGACCATCATTTCGGTAAGGCTTTGCTCGGTTGATTCGGCAGTGTTTACGGTGCCGATATACTCACCCTTACGAAGAACAGAAACTCTGTCAGAAAGCTCAAGCACCTCGTGAAGCTTGTGGGTGATGATTATAATAGCCTTGCCGTCGTCACGCATACGGCGTAAAACTGCAAAAAGCTTCTGAATTTCCTGAGGAGTAAGAACTGCGGTAGGCTCGTCCAGAATAAGGATATCCGCACCTCTGTAAAGAACCTTTACGATTTCAACGGTCTGCTTTTCAGAAACGCTCATATCATAAATTTTCTTTGAAAGGTCAATTTCAAAGCCGTATTTGTCGCAGGTTTCCTGAATTTCTTTTTTTGCTTTTTTGATATTGAATTTTTTACCGCTTAATCCTAAAACGATGTTTTCGGTAGCATCAAAAACGTCAACAAGTTTAAAATGCTGATGAATCATACCGATTTTAAGATTAAAAGCATCCTTGGGTGAACGGATAGAAACCTCTGTGCCGTTTACGAAGATACTACCCTGATCGGGGAAATAAATACCCGAAATCATATTCATAAGGGTAGTTTTACCGCTACCGTTTTCGCCCAGAATTGATAAAATTTCCCCTCGTTTGACAGAAAGGTTAACGTTTTTGTTAGCCACAACGTGACCGAACGTTTTTGTAATACCTCTGCATTCAAGGGCGATGTTGTTATTCAAATCACAGCACCTCCATTTTCTTGACTTAAAGAACATCACAAGGATTTATGGTGTTTTTTAAACCAAGAAATAGGCGGAGATTAACCCCGCCTATTCTTTTAAAAGTTTTAGTTATTAACCAAAGTTCTCGTTAAGACGAGTGATACCGTCTACGTTGAATGAGAAAGAGGGAGCAGAAACGATACCTGATTCGTTGTAGTAACCGTCAACTACAAGGTCATCCTCAAGAACCTTACCGTCAACTGTGAAGTTAGCGGTGTTGAATACCTTGAGAGTACCTGCTTTGAGCTCTGCAACAGCCTTAGCAATAGCGTCAACTGTGCCTTCAGCAGCAACGTCCTGGTTGATACCTGTAAGAACAACTGAGCCTTCAGCAATGCCGCCACACCAGTCAGTAGCAATAGCTTCGTCGGTGTTTACGCATTTGATGATGTAGTTGAAGTAGGGAGCCCAGTTAATTCTTGAAGAAACGATGAATGTTGAGGGACATGCTTCGTAAGTTGAACCGTTGTAAGAAACGTTGGGGATACCTGCAGCTTCGCAAGCACCGGGAGCACCCATAGAGTCAGCGTGCTGGCTGATAAGAACGCAATCCTTAGCGATAAGAGCTTCAGCAGCGTTTTTCTCTAATGTGGGGTCATACCAAGAGCCTGTGAACTGAACGTCCATAGTAACAGAGGGGCAAACTGATTTTGCACCAAGGTAGAAGGATGTGTAACCTGAAATAACTTCAGCGTATGTGAAAGCACCAACGTAACCCATCTTAGCTTCTTCAGCTGTGATGTCGCCTGCTTCGATCATTTCGTTAAGCTTCATACCTGCAGCGATACCTGCAAGATATCTGCCTTCGTAGATAGATGCGAAAGCGTTGTGGTAGTTGGGAAGGTTTTCTGTAGCAGCCTTACAACCTGTTGCGTGGCAGAACTCAACGTCTGTGAATTCCTTAGCAGCCTTGATCATGAAGTCTTCGTGACCGAAAGAGTTAGCGAAGATGATTGTGCAACCCTGGTCAACAAGGTCCTTAGCAGCTTCGTAACATTCGTTACCTTCGGGAATGTTCTTTTTGATGATGTACTGATCCTTTGTAAGACCAAGAGCTTCGATAACAGCGTTTGCACCGTCAAGGAAGTTTTTGTCGTATGTGGAGTTCTCATCGTGTAAGCAGATGAAGCCGATTTTGAAACCTTCTTTGATTTCGAAATCTTTCTTTACTTCAGGAGCATCAAGGGGAGAATCGCTCATACCAAGGATTTCGGGTTTTTCGTCTTTCTTGCCTGTGTCTTTGTCTTTACCGCATGCTGCGAAACAGCCGATAACCATTACGAGAGCGAGACAAAGTGCAAGAACTTTTGCGAACTTTTTCATTTTCATTACCTCCGTTAAGGATTTTTATTTGTCAACAATCGTCGTTTCTGAAGGTGATGTTGCCATCTTTCATACTTTCTACGATTGCTAATGACCTTAAGTTGTAGCCCTTTTCACGAAGAGCCTGTCCACCGGGCTGGAAGCCCTTTTCGATAGCAATGCCGATGCCCACAACCTCGGCACCTGCCTGATTGATTATTTCAATCAAAGCATTACAGGCGTTACCGCCCGCCATAAAATCGTCGATAATAAGCACCTTGTCATCGGCACTGAGATATTTTTTAGAAACGTTCATTGTGTATTCCTTGCCGTGGGTGAAGGAATAGCATTTAGCGCAGTAAACGTCGTTGCCAACGTTTTTGTGCTGAGCCTTTTTGGCAAAAAGAGCAGGTAAATTAAAATACTTGGCGGCAAAAACTGCCATAGCAATGCCTGAGGACTCAATTGTAACAATTTTGGTAGCACCGCAGTCCTTGAAAAGGCGGTAAAATTCCTTGCCCATTTCATCAAGCAGATTAACGTCAAGCTGATGGTTAAGGAACATATCAACCTTTAAAATATCGGTGCCGATTGAAACACCCTCGGTTGCAATTTTTTCTTCAAGAAGTTTCATAAATAATTCACCCGAAATCTGTTTTGCAAAGTACAAAAGAATTATACATTAATTAGCCGAGTTTTTTCAAGTGTAATTTACGTAAAAATACCCCGCACAACTTTTTTCGTCATTTTGCAATAAAAAGAAGGGGATTTATATTGCAAATTGTAAAATTAAGTTGTTGCGAGGAGGGAGGTATTGCAGATTGGGTTGATGAGGAGCGAAGGCTATGCCTTCCTGCCGCTTGCGGGAGGAAGGGGGACCACCTTTAAACAAAATTGTTGTATCAACACATTATCAAGCGTGAAAATAAACTGTATTTCAAAAATAGGTTGGTCGGAGTGGTGGAAGGTCAGGTTTAGTTTGGTTTATAAATAAAGTTACAGGACCACCGCCCCACAAAAATTAATTAATTATGCAATAAGTGATTGGGACCCTCCACCGTCTGACGACGGTATCCCTTTTGCCCTCTTGCGGTGCCCAAAATTGTTTGCTCGTTGTTCACTTCGCACAATTTTGACCGCTGCGCCAACTCACACTCCCTGTATCCGCCACAGGCGGCGGTCGTGTTCCTTGCCCCTGAAGCAGGGAGGCGAGGCTTCGCTTTTGGTTGATTTTTTGGCTTCGTCAAAATTACCAAAAGAAAATAAAAAAACAAATAAAAACAAGAAATAAAACAATTGTAAAAGTAAAGTCAAATAACTTTACACCATTAAAATGCCACAAAAATCAATTCAACATAAAAATCGGGTCAACACTAATAATATCAAGGGACAAGCACAGTTTTGTCATTCTGCTTTTTAAAAGTAGAATGTAAAGGTGGTTGCATTTACACCTTCTTTTGTGAAAAATGCACATAAAAAATCATTACTATTACCGATACCGTAAGCAGCCTTAGAAAGGATGTTTGAGTTGGTATCATTACCAACAAGTTGAATAACGTTCATTATCATGTTCAGGTCGCCCTGGCTTCTGGACTTGTCTTTGATGGGACCAAAATCCATATCACCAAGGTCACCAAGAAGTCCTTTACCGATGGTCCAAACAAAACCGCCTGTGAGAGAAGATATATCTTCACAGATATAGTCGATTTTGTTGAGACGGAGCTCACCGAGGATAGAAAGGTCGATAGGCTCCATGCGCAAATCGGGTGCAGTATAATGTTTGTAACTAATACCGTCGCTTGTACCGATACCGTAAGCAGCCTTAGAAAGGATGTTTGAGTTGGTATCATTACCAACAAGTTCCAGAACGTTCATTATCATGTTCAGGTCGCC
>JAFYLQ010000020.1 GCA_017550105.1 Clostridia bacterium
AACGTATTTGACGGAGCACACTAAAGTGATATCCGTGAAATGCTTGCAGAATCAAACCTATCAACAGACGGTAAAACATGTCTTACATACGGTAGAACAGGTAGAAAGTTCGATAACCCCGTTACCGTAGGTATAATGTATTACCTCAAGCTTCATCACCTTGTTGATGATAAGATTCACGCACGTTCAACAGGTCCCTACTCACTCGTTACTCAGCAGCCCCTTGGTGGTAAAGCTCAGTTCGGTGGTCAGCGTTTCGGTGAAATGGAAGTTTGGGCACTTGAAGCTTACGGTGCGGCTTACACTCTTCAGGAAATCCTTACTGTTAAGTCAGACGATGTTGTTGGTCGTGTTAAAACCTACGAGTCAATCGTTAAGGGTTATAACATTCCCAAGCCCGGTGTACCTGAGTCATTCAAGGTTCTTATTAAAGAGCTTCAGTCACTCGGTCTTGACGTACGTGTACTTGATAAGGATAATAACGAAATTGACCTCAGACAGAACTTCGATGATGAAGTAATCCTTCCCGTTGTTGACAATACTGAGCTCGACGATGCTTTCACAAGCGTTAACGATGCTGAGGATGCAGAGGGTTGGACTGTAACAGACGAAGAAACAAAGGATGATTACGCTTTCGCACTTGAGAGCTTTGAAGAATCATTTGACGAGGAAGATTTCTAATTAAAAATCCATCCGAATTTTTACAGGAAGAAGGGTTATTCATATATGGCATACGATTCAGTTAACGTAACTGTTGAAGATAACAACATTGATTTTGAATCGATAAAAATAGGACTCGCTTCTCCGGATCTTGTCAGAGAATGGTCACATGGTGAGGTTAAAAAGCCCGAAACCATCAACTACCGTACTCTTAAACCGGAAAAGGAAGGTCTTTTCTGCGAAAAGATTTTCGGACCTACAAAGGACTGGGAATGTCATTGCGGAAAGTATAAAAAGATTCGTTTTAAAGGCAAAGTCTGCGAACGCTGCGGTGTTGAAATCACCAAGGCTAAGGTAAGACGTGAGCGTATGGGTCACATTGAGCTTGCTGCTCCCGTATCACACATCTGGTACTTCAAGGGCACACCCTCAAGAATGGGCCTTATGCTTGATATCTCACACCGCGACCTTGAAAAGGTTCTTTACTTCGCTAAGTATATCGTGGTTGACCCCGGTGATACACCCCTTGAGAAGAAGCAGATTCTCAGCGAAAAAGACTATGAAGAAATGGTTGAAAGATACGACCGTGATTCATTCAGAGCCGCAATGGGTGCTGAGGCTATTCAGGAGCTTCTTTCAGAGATCGACGTTGACGCTCTCTGTGAGGAACTCCACAAGGAGCTTGAAACTGCCGCAGGTCAGAAGAAGATTCGTATTCTTAAAAGACTTGAGGTTTGCGAGGCTTTCAAAAATTCAGGCAATCGTCCCGAATGGATGATTCTTAACGTTATTCCGGTTATTCCCCCCGATATCCGTCCCATGGTTCAGCTCGATGGTGGCAGATTTGCTACATCCGACCTTAACGACCTTTACAGACGTGTTATCAACAGAAATAACCGTCTCCAGAAGCTCCTTGAATTAGGTGCTCCCGGAATCATCGTAAACAACGAAAAGAGAATGCTTCAGGAGGCTGTTGACGCACTTATCGACAACGGCAGACGCGGCAGACCTGTTACAGGTCCCAACAACCGTGCACTTAAATCTCTTTCCGATATGCTTAAGGGTAAGCAGGGCCGTTTCCGTCAGAACCTTCTCGGTAAACGTGTTGACTACTCAGGCCGTTCGGTTATCGTTGTTGGTCCCGAGCTTAAGCTTTATCAGTGCGGTCTTCCCAAGGAAATGGCACTTGAGCTCTTCAAGCCCTTCGTTATGAAGCGTCTTTGTGAGCTTGGTAAGGCTAATAACATTAAATCAGCAAGAAAAATGGTTGAACGAGCAAGCACTGAAGTATGGGATGCTCTTGAAGTAGTTATCAAGGACCACCCCGTAATGCTTAACCGTGCTCCCACACTTCACCGTCTTGGTATTCAGGCATTCGAGCCCGTACTTGTTGAAGGTAGAGCAATTAAGCTTCATCCCCTCGTATGTACAGCCTTCAACGCCGACTTCGACGGTGACCAGATGGCTGTTCACGTACCTCTTTCTGCTGAAGCTCAGTCAGAAGCAAGATTCCTTATGCTTGCTGCTAACAACCTTCTTAAGCCCTCTGACGGTAAGCCCGTTGTTGTTCCCACACAGGATATGATCCTCGGTTCTTACTACCTTACACTTGTTAAACCCGATGAAATCGGTCACGGCAAGGTGTTCAGAAACGTTGACGAGGCTATGATGGCATACGAAGAAGGCGACCTTGGTCTTCACGCTCCCATCAAGATTCGTATGACAAAAGAGGTTGAGGGTAAGGTTTATACAGAGCTTCTTGACTGTACTCTCGGTAAGGTTATCTTCAACGCACCCGTTCCTCAGGACCTTGGCTTCGTTGACAGAACCAACCCCGAAAATATGTTCAAGCTTGAAATTAACGAGCTTGTTAACAAAAAGGTTCTCGGTAGAATTATCGAGCGTTGTATCAGAGTTCACGGTACTGCAAAATCTTCAGTAGTTCTTGATAACATCAAGGCTCAGGGTTATAAGTATTCAACACGAAGCGGTATCACCGTTGCTGTTTGTGATGCTACAATCCCCGAGAAGAAGGCTCAGTTCCTTGCAGAAACCGAAGCACTTATTGACACTATTGAAGAAGATTATCAGATGGGTCTTCTTAGCGATCAGGATCGTTCAAGAAGCAAAATCAAGGCTTGGGAAGTTTGTACAAAGAACGTTTCTGCAGAGCTTCGTAATGCCATGGATCCCTACAACCCCATCTTTATGATGCTTGATTCAGGTGCCCGTGGTTCTGACTCTCAGCTTCGTCAGCTTGCAGGTATGCGTGGTCTTATCGCTAACACCGCAGGTAAAACTATCGAAATCCCCATCAGAGCTAACTACCGTGAAGGTCTTAATATTATCGAATACTTCATTTCATCACGTGGTGCACGTAAAGGTCTTGCCGATACTGCTCTTCGTACCGCTGACTCCGGTTACCTTACAAGACGTCTTGTTGACGTTTCACAGGAGGTTATTATCCGTGACGAGGATTGCCATTGTCATGACGGTCTTGAGGTTTACGATATCACAGACGGTAACGATATTATCGAGCCCTTAAGCGAACGTCTTACAGGCCGTTACCTTCTTGAGAACTTCTGCGACGAAAACGGCGAAGTTATCTGTGACACAGACACAATGATTGACGATAGCCTTGCAAAGAAAATTGCAGATATGGTTAACGCTCGTCCCAATGCAGAAGACAGAAAAATCAAAATCCGTTCACTTCTTACTTGTGAAAGTGACCACGGCGTATGTATTAAGTGCTATGGTTCAAACCTTGCAACTGCAGGTCCCGTAACCGTTGGTGAGGCTGTTGGTATCATCGCTGCTCAGTCAATCGGTGAGCCCGGTACACAGCTTACCATGAGAACCTTCCACACCGGTGGTGTTGCTTCTCAGGCCGATATTACACAGGGTCTTCCCAGAGTTGAAGAGCTCTTCGAGGGTCGTAAGCCCAAAACTCTTGCAATGCTCAGTGAAATCGACGGTAAGGTTTCATTTGAAGACATTAAGAAGAGTAAGTACGTTGTTGTCACAGGTGAGGACGACGTTAAGAAGTACCTTATTCCCTTCGATGCAAGACTTTGTCAGGAAATTCAGGAGGGTGCACGTGTTGTTAAGGGTCAGCATCTTACAGAAGGTGCGGTTAACCCCCACGACGTTCTTGCAGTTCTCGGCGTAGATGCTGTTCACAACTACCTTATTAAGGAAGTTCAGATGACATACCGTATGCAGGGTGTTGATATCAACGACAAGCATATCGAGGTTATCGTTCGTCAGATGATGCGTAAGGTTAAGGTTGAGGATTCAGGCTCAACAACCCTTCTTCAGGGTACCTCCGTTGAAAAGCGTGAGCTTAACCTTGCTAACGAAGCAGCTAAGGCTCGTTGTGAGGCAGAGGGTATTCCCTTCACACCCGCAACAGCATCACCTGTTCTTCTTGGTATTACCAAGGCATCTCTTGCTACTGAGTCATTCCTTTCAGCAGCATCCTTCCAGGAAACAACTAAGGTTCTTACCGATGCCGCAATCAAGGGCAAGGTTGACCCGCTTCTTGGTCTTAAGGAAAATGTTATTATCGGTAAGCTTCTTCCCTCAGGTACGGGTATGAAGTGCTACAGCGACGTTGAGGTTGCTCCCGTAATCGCTCCCGAAGATACATTTAACGCAATTGAAATTCCTATGGAATAAAATAAAAAATCCCTTCGCTACGGCGAGGGGATTTTTTAACTAAGTTTGCCTGACGGCAAGTGAAGTTACTTCGTAGTGAAGTTGCAGAGCAGTGATTAGGACCCTCCACCGTCTGACGACGGTCCCCCTCCCTCCTGAAGCAGGGAGGCGAGGCTTCGCAAGTGATTTTGAGGCAAACTTAACTTCACTTTTATTTTTTAAATAAAAACTTCACTGTGCTTTAGCACAACTTCACTTTGCACTTTGTGTGCAAAACTTCACACATTATTTGACTGCTAACCGTATTTATGCTAAAATTATTAACCGAAAGGCGGTGAGTGTATGCAGGAAAGGCTTCGCAGATTAAAGGATAAAGCCAACAAATTACCCTTAAGTCCGGGTGTTTATATTATGAAGGACAAGGAGGGTAAAATTATCTATATCGGCAAGGCGAAAGCCCTTAAAAATAGGGTTAGTCAGTACTTCGGCTCTCAGGAAAACCACCTTACAAAGGTACGCCGAATGGTTGAAAACGCCTATGATTTTGACTACATACTCACCGACAGCGAGTTTGAGGCACTTGTTCTTGAATGTAGCCTTATAAAACAAAATATGCCCAAATACAACATCCTGTTAAAGGATAGCAAGGGCTTCAGCTATATTAAAATTACCAAGGGTTGGCGTAATATTTATGCGGTTTTGCAAAAGGACGACGACAATGCAGAATACCTTGGACCCTATACTGCAGGCTTTTCTGTTACCAAAGCCGTTGAACAGGCTAAAAAGATTTATAAATTGCCAACCTGCAACAAGGTTTTTCCCCGTGATATCGGCAAGGAGAGACCCTGCCTTAACTATCATCTTGGTATATGCTGTGCACCCTGTTCGGGTAAAATAAGCCTTGGTGAGTATCTTAAGCACGTGGACGGCGCCCTTGATTTTATTAAATTCGGCAGTAATAAGACAATTAAAAATTTAACGGCGGAAATGGAAGCCGCCGCAGAAAACCTTGAGTTTGAAAAAGCGGCTAAAATAAGGGATACTATTAAAAGTATCGAAAAGGTCGGCAATAGTCAGAAGGTTGTTTTTTCAACCTACAAGGAGCAGGACGTTTTCGCTCTGAGTGCTATGGACGGTAAGGCTTGCTTTGCGGTGCTTCGTTTTGAAAACAACGCTCTTACGGACAGTGAGCATTTCTTTACTGACGAAAGTGACGACCTTTCATCAATGCGTGCTCAGCTTATAATTTCATATTATTCGATGAATAGGACTATACCGCCACGAATTGAAATCGACGGAGATATTGACGGTAAAGACGATATTGAAAAATGGCTTTCTGAAAAGCGTGGTACAAACGTTGCGATTGTGATTCCTCAAAAGGGCACACAGGCGAAGCTTGTGGATATGTGTAAGCAGAACGCTATGCATAAGCTTTCAGAAAAATACCGTGTCAATGACAGAAACCGTGAGGCTCTTGAGGAGTTGGCAATGGTTCTGGGTCTTTCCAAAACTCCCGAGTATATTGAAGCCTATGATATTTCGCACACGGGCGGTAGTGATAATGTGGCGGGTATGGTTGTCTTTAAGGATGGCAAGCCACTAAAAAGTGCCTATAAGCGTTTTGCAATTAAGGGCTTTACGGGTCAGGATGACTACGGCTCAATGGCTGAGGTGCTTTCACGTCGCTTTGAGGAATATCACAAGGGGCAGAGCGAGGGCTTGAGCGTGGGCTTTGCAAGGCTTCCCGATTTAATACTTCTTGACGGTGGCAAGGGTCAGGTTAATGCGGTTTTACCCGTAATGGCGAAATACGGCATTGAGGTGCCCTTATTTGGTATGGTTAAAAATAGCAAGCATCGGACCTCGGCTATATCCACATCTAACGGCAGAATCGATTTTAACGCCCGTAAAAAGGCATTTACCCTTGTAACAAACATTCAGGACGAGGTTCACCGTTATGCGGTGGCGTACCATCATAAGAAGCATAAAAAATCAGCCATTAACAGCACCCTTACGTCCATTAAGGGTATAGGGGATAAAAAGGCAAAGAGTCTTATGCTGAAATTCAAAAGCCTTGAAGCAATCAGCAAAGCGGATAAAGAAGCCCTTATGAGTGTGCCCGGTATAACCGAAGCTAATGCAGATGAGATTATAAAAGCATTTAAGGGTGAATGAAAAAGAGTTGCCATCGGCAACTCTTTTTTAATGCGTAATTCGTAATGCGTAATTCATAATTAAAGGGGCGAAGCCGATTATAATTAGGAATGAGGAATTAGGAATGAAGAATTTTGGGGCACTTCGTGCCGAATTATAAATTGCAAGTTTCGGGGCTTACCCGATTATAGATAAAGTTGTTGTAATGCGATAGCTTATCATCCCATTTTTGCGAAGCAAAAAAGGGAGGGGGCAAGGAACACGACCGCCGCCGGTGGCGGATGCAGGGAGTTAACGGGGCCCCCGAAAAGCGTGAGCTTTTAAGGGGACTGGAGCCACAACGGAGCTATGAGCTTTTTGAGTGAAACGAAAAAACGATTTGCGTAGTTTTGTGGCGGAAGGGCGTAGCGGTCAAAATTGTGCGAAGTGAACAACGAGCAAACAATTTTGGGCACCGCAAGAGGACTTAATATTACTTTCCTTGCAAACATATTTTCAAGCGAGTAATTAACTTTTGGTCTATTTGGTGGTGGGTAGTTCTCTTTCTGTTATTCTTCGGTTGGAAAGAACAATAAATCAACGTAGGGTTTAGGCTTGCCTAAACCGCTAAGTTAACAATAAATTAAACGGGTCAGGCGAAGCCTGACCCCTACGTTAGATGTGCAGAATAATCAACTTCTGCTTTTGGTGGTTCGTAATTCTCTTACTACTTTTCTTCAGTTGGATAAACAGATATTTATTATCTGTATTGAAAATCCCAATCAGGTTCGCCGTCACAGTTTTCTTTCATTTTTTCGTTCCAGTTGCAATATATTTCATTGAGTTCATCGTTCAAAAATACGTCAAGATACTTGTCAAAATTAGGGGAGAGTGGCATTGTTTTAATACTCTCAATAGGTGTAAAGAATACCTCACCCTCGTCGGTTTCTTTAATCAATTCACCCTCGTATTCTGTCGTCTTATAAAAATGCACAATATATCTGTCGTGGGTTTCTGTGTTATACCAATGCACAAGACCACAGGGCTTGAGATTTTTAACCATAAGCCCCGTTTCCTCTTTAACCTCTCTTACGGCACTGTCGTAAAGACTTTCAACCTTTTCAAGGTGACCTCCGGGGAAGGTTATGCCGCACCAGTATTTTTTGCGCCTTTGCACCACAACCTCTTTTGTTTCGGGGTTTTGTATCATAATCATATTGGTTAATTCGATTTTTGCCATATTTTTTGCTCCGAAAAGGTGTTTTTACAGATTGTAGCACGATTTATGTTTCTTTTCAACAATAATAAAAACTTGACAAAAATACATATAAATGTAATAATAAACTGATGATATGTTTATTGGTGGATTTATGCCATTTTTCAGAAAGGATGCTGATTTATGCGTGTTATAACAGGTTCCGCAAGGGGCAGAAGGCTCAGAACCCTTGAGGGTGACAGTGTAAGACCCACCACTGATAAAGTAAAAGAGTCAATTTTCAACATAATTCAGTTTGACGTTGAGGGTGCAAGGGTGCTCGATATGTTCTGCGGCTGCGGTCAGTTAGGTATTGAGGCTTTAAGCCGTGGTGCTGAGTTTGCGGTGTTTACGGATATTTCAAAGGCGTCTATCAAGGTTACGGAAGAAAACCTTGAATACACAGGCTTCAGAAGCTGCGCAAAAACAGTATTGGGCAATTCGCTTGATTATCTTGACAGAACCTCCGAAAGGTACGATATTGCCTTCCTTGACCCGCCCTACAGAGCAGGTCTTATGGAGGACGCTATTGAGCGTGTAAGGCTTCATATAGCGGATGCAGGTATTATCGTGTGCGAAACTGCGGCGGACGAGGTACTGCCCGAGGAGATTGAGGGCTTCACCTCCAAGCGTTACAAATACGGCAAAATTGCTCTTACGGTTTACAGAAGGGTGGTTTAATATGGGTAAAACAGTTGTGTGTCCCGGTAGCTTTGACCCGTTGACTATCGGCCATCTTGATATTATTACACGTTCATCAAAATTATTTGACAAGGTTATCGTTGTTGTAATGCGTAACTTCAACAAGGATGTCGGCAGCTTCACCACCGAGGAACGAGTTGAGTTCATCAAGCGTTGCACCAAGGATTTGCCCAACGTCAGTGTTGACACCTATGCAGGTCTTCTTGCGGATTACGTTCGTGAAAAGGGTGCCTCTGCAGTGGTTAAGGGCTTGCGAGCCATTTCCGACTATGACGATGAATTCCGTCAGGCACTTACAAACCAAAGGCTTAACCCCGAAATGGAGACTATTTTTATGGTATCAAATGCTGAGCATATGTTCTTAAGCTCAAGCGTTGTAAAGGAAGTTTGCAGATTGGGTGGGGATATTACACAGTTTGTTCCCGAAGAAATCTGTGGCGATATAATCAAAAGACTTAGCAGAAAATAATCTGCTCTGGATAAATGAAAGGAAAGAATTATTATGAGTAACATTGAAACATCACTCGAAAGCATTGACAGACTTATAGCTGAAGCTAAATCTATGCCTTTTTCATCAAAGCTTCTTATTGATGAAGAGGAACTTTCAAGACTCGTTGAGGATATTCGTTTGAATATGCCCATCGAAATTACTCAGGCTAAGAAAATTGCCCAGGAAAGACGCGACATTCTCAATGATGCAGAGGCTCAGGCAGAGGGCATTATTGACAAGGCTCGTCAGAGAGCAGATTTGATGATTGAAGAGCATCAGATTACAAAAGAGGCAAAGGCTGCTGCCGACGGTATTCTTCAGCAGGCAAGGGACGATGCTGCTGCAGTTCGTTCAGAGGCTAAGGCAAATGCCCGTGATATTACTGATAAAGCAGAAAAATGGTCAAATGATATCCGCAAGAATGCAAGTATCTACGTTGAAACAATCATCAGAGATACTGACGAAACTCTTACAAAGAGCGTTAACGATATCAGAAAGCTCCGTCAGAGCGTAAGAGATGCTCTTGCTCAGAGCAACGGTCCCGCAAAGCCCAATTTTAACGATTAATTTCTGAAGGATTGAACCATGGAAAAGGAAAAATTGTGTTTACGTTGTATGAGAAAAATCGGCAACAATACGGTTTGTCCTTATTGTCGTAACGAAAGCGGTAAACCTCAGAATGACCCGTATCTCCCCTTGAAAACAGTGGTTGGCGGTCGTTATCTTATCGGTAAACTCATTTCAGAGAATGCCGAGGGTAACACCTACAATGCATTTGACCTTGAGGAAAAGAAGCCTGTGAGCATCAGGGAGCTTTATCCTAAGGCGCTACTTTCAAGAGGTGAGGGCAACTATTGCCTTGTGAACGTTGGTAAGGCTTCAGAGTTTATAGATGCTAAGGATGCATTCTTAAAGCTCTGGAAAAAGCTTTCCACGCTCAGAGGGTTTACTGCACTTACTCCTGCAACACATATTTTTGAAGATTTAGGTACTGTTTACGCCGTAAGCGAATTTTTAGGCGAAGGCAAAACCTTACGTGAATACCTTTTAACCAAGGAACAGGGCTATGTTTCATGGGATGAGGCAAGGGTGTTATTTATGCCCGTTATTTCCGCCTTGGGTGAGCTTCACTCAGCGGGTATTGTTCACGGTGGTATTTCGCCCACAAACCTTATTGTTGACGCTAACGGTAAAGTCAGAATAACAGGCTATTGCATAACCGATATCCGTAGTGAAAAGGGTGCTATGGAAAGTGAACTTTTCGACGGCTACGCCGCAGTTGAGCAGTATGGCCTTAGCGGAAGCTTAGGTACTTATACCGATATTTACGCATTTGCTGCCGTTCTTTACAGAACACTTATCGGCAGTACGCCCATCAGTGCCGCTTCAAGACTTACTAACGATAAATTAATGATTCCCGGCAAATTTGCCGAGCAGTTACCCGCCTACGTTATTAACGCTTTGGTTAACGCCTTGCAGATTCTTCCTCAGGACAGAACCACTAACGTTGACCAGCTCAGAGATGAGCTTTCAGCTTCTCCTGCGGCGGCAGGGGTGGCTTCACAGTCATATCCCATTGCGTACGATGAACACACGGACGACGTTTATAAGCCGGGCGCACCTTCAACAGCCCCTCTTATGGATGTTGAGGATGATTATCCTGAAGTTCCCGAGGAGCATAACCACAAAAAGGGTGCAATTATTGCATTTGTTGTCAGTGCGGTTGTATGCCTTGCGGTGCTCATAGGTATTCTTGTAGGCTTCAAGGGTTGTACGGGTGACAATAATGGTGGCGAAACCACTACCGCCGAAAGCACTGAACAGACCGAGCAGACCAAGGAGCAGACCGAGGTTGGCTTTGTAAGTGTAAGTGTTCCGAAATTTGTAGGTAAGCACTACGACGACATCAAGGATGATGACGAATATAAAAAGGTTCTTAACATCAAAACCGAGTACGTTGACAGCGAAAAGGAACGCGGTACTATAATTTCACAGAGCATAAACCCCGGTGTTGAGGTTAACTCATTGAATCCCAAAACCATCGTTCTTAAGGTGAGTGACGGTCTTGAGGTTCCTGACGTTGAGGGTATGGCATTGGATGAAGCCATTGACACCTTAAAGGATGCAGGCTTTAAGTTTGTAAAAACCGAAATGAGCAGTGTTGCTACAAGTGCCGATGAATCCAATAAGGTTAATCGTGTGGTTTACGTGGATGACGAAACCGCCGACTGGAAGGAAATTCCCTCGGACGGCAGACTTTCTGCCACTGATGAAATTA
Organism: Clostridia bacterium; assembly: GCA_017550105.1. Lineage (GTDB taxonomy): Bacteria > Bacillota > Clostridia > Oscillospirales > Acutalibacteraceae > DTU089. The sequence goes on from JAFYLQ010000020.1 coordinate 11,176, forward strand.
TCCTTTATTACTATGGTGAATATGTAGTAACAACTCAGCCGACGGTTACCGAAACATCTCCCGGTCCCGGCGGAATCACTCCCGATTCAGGTAGCGGTGCCGGAGCAGATGAGGGTAATACAACCACAACTAATTAAAATATAAAAAAATACTTGACAAACCGATATAATACTGTTATTATATTTGAGCAATAAAGCAGAACTGTTCCGTTCTCACCAAACGAGAGGTATTGTTTGGTCAATAGCTTAAGGTTTTCAGGTGTACAAGTGTGCACTTATTAGGCTTGAACGGAAAATTCCGTTCAAGCTTTTAATATTTTTTGGAGGTGCTTAGGTATCAGCAAGGAAAATCAGATCAACGAGGAAATCAGAGATAAAGAAGTCAGAGTTATTTCTGCAACAGGTGAGCAGGTTGGCATTATGTCAGCAAAGGAAGCTCTTTCATTAGCAGAAAAAAGCAATCTCGACCTTGTTAAAATTGCTCCCGGTGCTAACCCGCCCGTATGTAAAATTATGGACTACGGCAAATTCCGTTTTGAACAGGCAAAACGCGAAAAGGAAGCTAAAAAGAACCAAAAGGTTATGGAAATCAAAGAGGTTCGTTTATCTTTGAATATCGACACAGGCGACTTCAACACTAAAGTAAACCATGCATTACGCTTTTTGCGTGACGGCAACAAGGTTAAGGTGTCAATTCGTTTCAGAGGCAGAGAAATGGCTCACACAGAGCTCGGCTTAGACGTTATGCAGCGCTTCGCAGAGGCTTGTTCAGAAACAGGCTCAGTTGAAAAGGCAGCAAAGCTCGAAGGTCGTTCAATGCTTATGTTCCTTGTTCCCAAGTCATCTAAGTAATTGCAAAATTAAGGAGGATTTATCATGCCCAAAATTAAAACTCATTCAGGTGCTAAAAAACGTTTCAAAATGTCTAAAAACGGTAAGCCCATCCGCGGCCATGCAAACAAGTCACACATCCTTACCAAGAAGACAACAAAACGTAAAAGAGGTCTTCGTCAGACAAGCGTTGCAGACGTTACACATCAGAAGCAGATTCAGCGTCTTATTCCCTACAAATAATTAACGGTAACAGGAGGTAACTTACAATGGCACGTATTAAAGGTGCGATCATGACTCGCAAAAGAAGAAATAAAGTTCTCAGACTTGCTAAGGGCTACTATGGCTCAAAGAGCAAACTTTTCAAGACTGCTAAACAGGCAGTTATGAAGAGCGGCAACTATGCATACATCGGCCGTAAACAGAAAAAGAGAGATTTCCGTCGTCTTTGGATTACAAGAATCTCTGCTGCTTGCAAAATGAATGGTATCAACTACTCAACATTCATCAACGGTCTTAAGAAGGCTGGTATCGAGCTTAACAGAAAGATGCTTTCTGAAATCGCTATCGCTGATCCCGAAGGCTTTGCAGCACTCGTAGAAAAGGCAAAGGCTGCCCTTTAATAATCACTAATTACGCCCGACCGAATTTCGGTCGGGCGTTAGATGTTTTTTTACAGAACTTAAAAGGGAGGGCTTGTTACGGAAAAAATCACCAGTAAAAACAACGACCGAGTTAAATTTGCGGTGAAATTACGCGAAAAAGACAGCTTCAGAAAAAGCGAAGGTCTGTTTTTTATTGAGGGTGCAAGGCTCTGTGCCGATGCATCTTTAAGCTCTGTGGCAATAAAGGAGCTTTACGTCACAGAAGGTGCGATTGAAAAATATTCCGAGTATATAAGCGTTATTGAAAATCGTGCAGAGCGTACCTTCGTAGTATCCGACGAGGTGGCGGAAAAGCTTGGTGACACAAAGAACCCCCAAGGGGTTTTCTGCGTGTGTAAAATGCTTGACAAAAATACAAATATAGGTAAAATAAAATACAATGGGAAATATATTGCCTTAGAGAACGTAACAAATCCGTCAAACTTCGGTGCAGTTGTAAGAACCGCCGAGGCTGTCGGACTTGACGGCGTTATTGTAAGCGGTGGTTGTGATATCTACAATCCTAAGTCACAAAGGGCGGCAATGGGCTCTCTTTTCAGGCTTGACGTTGTTCAGGTTGATGATTTGCCCCCATTCCTTTCAGAGCTTCAGGAAAAGGGTATGAAGGTGTATGCAGGCGTGCCCGATAGCTCCGCTTTAAAAATAACCGAAGCCGATATGTCAGGCGGCGTCGTTTCAATAATTGGCAATGAGGGTAACGGCATCACTGAGGAAACCTGTAAGGTGTCAACACCCGTAACAATTCCCATGCAGGGTAGGGCAGAGTCCCTTAATGCTGCGGCAGCGGCTTCAATTTTGATTTGGGAAATGATGAGATGAGTGTTTGTCCTAAGGAATATTGGGTATGGTTACAGACCGCATTGGGTGCAGGTGCCAAGACTGCCGATATTTTGTCATACTTTGAAACTCCCGAAAGATTATATCTTGCAGGGAGCGAGGAGTGGCGCTTGTCGGGGCTCTTCACCGAGAAAAGAATAAACGCACTCAAAAGCTCAACACCCTCACAGACTATGGAGGTGTTCAAGGAGTGCCGTGCAAAAGGCTACACAATCCTTACACCCGACGACGTGGGTTACCCCAACAGACTCAAAAATCTTCAGGATATGCCCTTGGTATTGTACGGACTCGGTGATTGCTCGGTTATTAACGACGAGTTATCCATCGGTATAGTCGGTACGAGGAATGCAAGTAATTACGGCATAGAAACGGCACAGAAGCTTTCCTACAGGTTGGCTGAAGCAGGGGCTACTGTGGTAAGCGGCGGTGCTTTGGGTATCGATAGCGAGGCTCACGCAGGTGCAATGCTTGCCAAGGGTCGCACATTTGCCTTTTTAGGTTGCGGTCTTTCCTACGATTATCTTAAAGAAAATGCCGCATTAAGACGTGCTATAACCCGTTACGGAGCGTTGTTTTCTGAGTATCAGCCCTTTTCGGCACCGTCAAGGTCAAGCTTCCCCATAAGGAACAGGCTCATTTCAGGCGCTACTCTTGGTGTGGTTGTTATTGAAGCGGGTGTGAAAAGCGGATCTCTTATTACTGCGGACAGGGCTCTTGAACAGGGCAAGGACGTTTTCGCAGTACCCGGTGATATTGTCCGTTCATCCTTTGACGGAACAAACCACCTTATAAAAAACGGTGCTAAACCCGTGTTTAGTGCAGATGATATTTTAAGTGAATACGAGTACAAATACGGTGATTTGTACGATAGCGAAAAGGCTTCACAGCCACTTAATACCTTGTCTTACGTGGATTACAGAAGACCCAAGGCTAAAACAGAAAAAACTAAAACCGAACCTTTAAAAGAAAAAACTCAGGTGGCAGAGGTTAAGGTCAATACCGTGCCTCCCGAGGGTGCTTCCGATGAAGCCAAGGCGGTGTTCGGAGCATTAACCCAAGGCGAAATGCATATTGATGATATTGTCAGAGCCACCAATATGAAAATGAATATTGTCCTGTCATCACTTACGGAGCTGGAACTTTTCGGTTGCGTACAGCAGATGCCGGGTAAAAAATATAAATTAAACTGATTAACATAGATTGAAAACGAAAGGATGAAGCAAATGTCAAAGCTTGTTATTGTTGAGTCTCCCGCTAAAGCCAAGACAATCAAAAAATATCTCGGAAACGACTATGATGTAGTAGCATCAATGGGTCACATCAGGGATTTACCTGCGGCAAAGCTCAACGTTGAAGTTAAAAATAATTTTGCTCCTAAGTATGCAATTATCAAAGGCAAGGAAAAGCTTGTTAAGGACCTTAAGGACCGTGTGGGTAAAAGTGAAGCAGTTTATCTCGCAACTGACCCGGACCGTGAAGGAGAAGCAATTTCATGGCACCTTGCAACAGTTTTAGGTCTTGATTTGAATGAGAAAAACCGTATCAAATTTAACGAAATTAACGAAAAAAGCGTTAAACGCGGCATCAGTAACCCCGAGGTTGTTGATATGGGGCTTGTTGATGCTCAGCAGGCTCGTCGTATTCTTGACAGACTTGTTGGTTATCGCCTCAGTCCCTTTATTTCTCAAAAAATCAGACGTGGTCTTTCTGCAGGTCGTGTGCAGAGCGTAGCAGTGCGCCTTATTGTTGACCGTGAGGAAGAAATTGCAAAATTCAATCCCGAGGAATACTGGTCAATCGATGCAAAGTTCAGCTCAGGCAGAAGAACCTTTACCGCTTCCCTTACAGGTGACGAAAACGGTAAGGTTAAAATCGAAAATAAAGAGCAGTCAGACTCATACCTTGCAAAGCTCGACGGTGCGGAATATACCGCAGCTTCCGTTAAAAAGGGCACAAGAAAGAAACAGCCCTCTCCTCCCTTCATTACTTCATCAATGCAGCAGGATGCTTCACGTAAGCTTAACTTCCAGGCACAGAAAACAATGAAGATTGCACAGGAGCTTTACGAAGGTGTTGAGGTTGAAGGCTACGGCGTAACAGGTCTTATCACCTATATGAGAACCGACTCCTTACGTATATCTGAAGAAGCAAGAGCCGCAACAAACGAGTTTATTAAGGCAAACTACGGTGACAAGTATCTTCCCGATAAGCCCAGATACTTCAAGACCCGTTCAAATGCACAGGACGGCCACGAGGCTATTCGTCCCACCAACGTTGCTATTACGCCTCAGGTTGCTAAAAAGAGCCTTACAAACGACCAGTATAAGCTTTATAATCTTATCTGGTGCAGATATATGGCTTCACTTATGGCTCCCTGTGTACAGGATACGGTAAAGGTTGAAATCAAAGCAGAAAAAAGCGGTGCAGAGGGCTATTGCATTTTCTCTGCAAGTGGCTATTCAATAAAGTTTGACGGCTTCACAGCCCTCTATGAGGATGCGGTTGACGACGGCGACAGTGCAGGTACTTTCCCCGAAATTAAGGTTGGCGAATCTGTTAAGCTTAAGGAGCTTTCAGGAAATCAGCATTTCACTCAGCCTCCCGCACATTATACAGAAGCTTCGCTTATTAAAACTCTTGAAGAAACAGGTGTTGGCCGACCCAGTACCTACGCTTCAATCGTAAGCACAATTATCAAAAGAGAATACGTTAAGCGTGACGGTAAGCTTCTTAAGGCTACGGAGCTTGGTTGTGCAACAACTGCTCTTCTTAAGGATAAATTCCAGAAAATCGTTAATACCAAATTCACCGCATCTATGGAAACAAAGCTTGACGAAATAGATGAGGGTAAATGCAATTACGTTGAAATGCTCCGTGAATTCTACGATGACCTTGAGGGTGCTCTTTCAAAGGCTAAAACCGATATGCAGGGTCAGAAGATTCAGCTTCAGGAGGATATTACCGATATCAAGTGTGAAAACTGCGGTAGAAATATGGTGGTTAAAACAGGTCGCTTCGGCAAATTCCTTGCTTGTCCCGGATATCCCGAATGTAAAACCACCAAGCCCCTCGTTGAGGAAACAAATGCAGTTTGTCCCGAATGCGGCGGTAAGGTAATCGGTAAAAAGAGCAAGCGTGGCTATCAGTTCTACGGTTGTGACAATTACCCCAACTGTAACTTTATGACATGGGATAAGCCCACGGGTGATAATTGTCCCAAGTGCGGTAAATCCTTGTTTAAGGGCAAGGGCGGTTTAATTACCTGTCCCGATAAAAATTGCGGTTATTCTTTTAAAGCACCCCGCAAGAATGCAAAAAAATCACAGGACGATGACAATGAATAATAAAAATGCCGTTGTAATAGGCGGCGGACTTGCAGGTGTTGAGGCGGCAAAACAATTGAGTAAAAGGGGAATAAAGGTTACCCTTTACGAAATGAAGCCTAAGAAGTTTTCACCTGCTCATAAAAGCGAAATGCTTGCCGAGCTTGTTTGTTCAAACTCCCTTAAGGCGGAGCGTATAGGCTCCGCCGCAGGACTTCTTAAAGCGGAAATGAGCGTTTTTGGTTCGGTTTGCGTGGAAGCAGCATATAAAGCAAAGGTGCCTGCAGGGGGTGCCCTTGCAGTGGACAGAGATATTTTCTCTGAAGAAATAACAAAATCAATCGAGAATGATGAAAACATAACGCTTGTTCGTGAGGAAATTACCGAAATTCCCCAAGACGGGGTTGTTATTATAGCGGCAGGTCCTCTGGTGTCCGATGCTCTTGCTCAGAAAATCGGTGAGCTTTGCGGTAAGGATTTTCTTTCATTCTACGATGCGGCGGCACCCATCGTTACTGCCGACAGTATCGATATGGAAAACGCCTTCACTCAGTCAAGGTACGACAGGGGCGGTGAGGATGATTATATAAATTGTCCTCTTGATAAGGCTCAGTATGAGGAATTCTACGAGGAGCTTGTAAATGCCGAGGGTGCAGAGCTTCACTCCTTTGACAAAAGGAAGGACGTTTACGAGGGCTGTATGCCCATTGAGGTTTTAGCCTCACGCGGTAAGGACGCTATGCGTTACGGTCCCTTGAAGCCCGTAGGTCTTACGAATCCTAAAACAGGTCACAGACCCTGGGCAAACCTTCAGCTGAGAAAAGAAAACAAGGACGGTACTATGTACAATCTTGTTGGCTTTCAGACAAACCTTAAATTCCCCGAGCAAAAAAGAGTTTTTTCAATGTTTCCTGCTCTTAAAAATGCCGAGTTTGTGCGCTACGGTGTTATGCACAGAAACACCTTCCTTAACTCTCCCGGTCTTCTTAACTACGACTTCAGTATGAAAAAAGAGCCTCGCATATATTTTGCAGGTCAGATTTCAGGTGTTGAGGGGTATATGGAATCCGCTTCATCGGGAATTCTTGCAGGGTATAATGCCGCAAGACGTATTTTAGGCGAAGAGCCCATTTTGTTACCCAAAATTACTATGATGGGCGCACTTTCACAGTATATTTCCGATGAAACTGTTAAGAACTTCCAGCCCATGGGTGCGGCGTTCGGTATAATTGACCCCCTTGATGAAAAAATCAGGGATAAAAAAGAACGCTACGAGGCACTTGCAAACCGAAGTCTTGATTATTTTAAAACCATTAAAATCTAAACGATTTACAATAAGAGGTTTACTATGAGTATTACAGATTTTGAAGCAATTATCGGTTATGAATTCAATAACAAGGATTTGCTCAAAACAGCACTTACACATTCTTCCTACGCTAATGAGAATAAAATGCCCCACGACAATGAACGTCTTGAGTTTCTGGGTGACTCCGTATTGGGCTTTGTTACTGCGGAGTATCTGTTCTCTGAGTTCAAGGGTCGTCCCGAGGGTGAGCTTACAAAGCTCAGAGCGGCGGTTGTGTGTGAAAAATCCCTTTTTAAATTTGCCGAAAAGATTAACCTTGGTGAGTATATCTTTATGGGCAGGGGCGAGGAGCATTCAGGCGGCAGAAACCGTCCCTCCATTGTGTCCGACGCCTTTGAAGCAGTAATAGCGGCTATGTACCTTGACGGCGGTATTGAGGTTGTAAGACCGTATATTCTTGGCTTTATTAAGGATGCAGTTAAGCGTGAAGCCAACTTCAAGGATAATAAATCCCTTCTGCAGGAAGAAATACAGAAAATCAAAGGTAACACAATTGTCTATGAAGAGGTGGGCGAAAGCGGTCCCGACCACGAAAAGGTTTTCTCATTCGTTGTTAAAATCAACGGTGAGGTTATAGGCAAGGGTGAGGGTAAAAGCAAAAAAGAAGCAGAACAGGCAGCAGCAGGGGACGCTCTTTTAAAAATCAAGTGATGAAGCACGCTAACATTTCTTTGTTTGTGCCCCATATGGGTTGTCCTCATCAGTGCTCATTCTGCAATCAGAAAACAATATCGGGGTCTGTTAAGGCACTCACGCCCGAGGACGTAACTGAAACTCTTCAAAAAGCGATTCAGGATAATAACGAGCCCCTTAACACGGAGGTGGCGTTTTTCGGCGGTAGCTTTACGGCTATCCCGAGGGATTATATGATATCACTTCTTGAAGCGAGCAAGCCCTTTATTGAAAAAGGCTTTTTCAACGGTGTACGTATTTCCACAAGACCCGATGCCATTGATGATGAGATTCTTGATATTTTAAAGCAATATCACGTAAAATCCATTGAATTGGGTGCACAAAGCACCGACGAAGAGGTGTTGACCCTTAACAAAAGGGGGCACACCCGTGAGGATATTATAAAAGCCTCGAGCCTTATAAAATCCAAGGGCTTTTCATTGGGACTTCAGATGATGACGGGGCTTTTGGGCGACACGGATGAAAAAACCTTAAAAACAGGTGAGGATATAATTTCACTGAAGCCCGACACCGTGCGCATTTATCCCACGGTAGTCCTTGAGGGCACGGAGCTTTCCGAAAAGTATAAAAAAGGCGAGTTTGTTCCACAGACTCTTGAGAATGCAGTTTATCTCTGCAGTAAGCTTTTAAGAAGGTTTCACGATAACAACATAAGGGTCATTCGTCTGGGGCTTCACTCGGGTGGTAACGTGGAGGATGGCTTTGTAGCAGGCGTATATCATCCTGCCTTCGGTGAGCTTTGTGAATCGGCAGTTTATCTTGATATTCTTAAAGAAAAGCTGAAAGGCTATGCGGATGAAAAGGATTTAATCGTCCTTGTAAAGCCATCCGAAATATCCAAAATGACAGGACATAAGGGTTGTAATAAGCAACAACTTTTAAATGAAGGTTATAGCATCACCGTCAAGGGTGATGATGGTCTAAGTAAGTACGAATTAAAACTGAAAGGTCGAAAATAAATGTATCTTAAAGCCATTGAAATGCAAGGTTTCAAATCCTTTCCGGACAAGACGGTTCTTGATTTCGGCAAAGGCATAACGGCAGTTGTCGGTCCTAACGGTAGCGGTAAGAGTAACCTTTCCGATGCTATGCGTTGGGTATTGGGCGAACAGTCAACCAAAAATCTTCGAGGCTCCAAAATGGAGGACGTTATTTTCAGCGGTACCGATTCACGACGAGCGGTAGGCTTCGCAGAGGTAACGCTTAAACTGGATAACTCTGATATGGCGCTCAACAATCCTCAGAAAACGGTAACGGTTACAAGACGTTATTACCGTTCGGGTGAGAGTGAATATAAAATAAACGGCGAAACCGCAAGACTCAGGGATATCCACGAGTTATTTATGGATACGGGTCTTGGTCGTGACGGTTATTCAATGATTAGTCAGGGTAAGGTCGAAACCCTTATTTCAGGCAAATCCGATGACCGCCGTGATATGCTTGAGGAAGCAGCAGGTATCTCGCACTACAGATACCGTCGTGCGGATGCTATGCGCCGTCTTAATCAGGCGGAGGAAAACCTTTTAAGACTCAGGGACATTCTCACAGAGCTTGAATCCCGTGTAGGCCCCTTGAAGGTGCAGAGTGAGAAGGCTCAGAAATTCCTTGAGTATGCAGGTGAAAAGAAAAATCTTGAAATCGGACTTTGGCTCTACACCATTGAGAAAACCAAGAACGATTTACGTGAATATGAAAAGAAAATAACAATAACCGAAGCACAGTACAACGAGGTGTGCAAGGTTCTTGACGAAATAACCGAAAAAATTGACTCTGCAATTGCAGATTCACAAAAAATTACCGTTTCGGTTGACGAAATAAGACGTGCTTCAACCCAGCTTGAGGAACAGGCGGCATTGCTTGAAAGTCAGGTTGCGGTTCAGGAAAATACCATTGAGCACAACAACGAAACCATTGAACGTATTGAACGTGAAAAAACGGAAGAAAACGATACGGATACTGAAATTGCTCAGCAGATGGAACAGGCAGAAAAAACAATTTCGGAGCTTACTGAGTTAATAAATACAAAGCGTCAGGAGTTGGAGGATTTCTCTAAGGAGCTTGACAGTTTGAGTGATGAAAACAGTAAGTCTGCTCAGCGTAGCGTTGAACTTTCCGAAAAGGTTTCAAGCCTTTCGTTGCAGATTGCGGATAACCGAGTTGTGGTATCTACCGCCGCTTCATCCGTTGAGGAAATCGAGAACCGCATTAAGGTAATCGAGGATGCCGAAAAAAATCAGCAGCCCATTATTGACGCTCTTGAAAAAGAGAAAAATTCAGTTGTTGAGGAGCTTGGCAGAATTACGGAGCGTAGCACCGAGCTTAACAACTCCCTTTCAGGCATTCAACTTCTTGCTACAAAGCGTCTTGAAAAGCTTGAAAAATTAAAGGAAGAAGAAAATAATCTTCGCAATGAAATCCAGATAAAGGAATCCCGCCTTAATATGCTTTCCGACCTCGAAAAGAATATGGAGGGTTATCAGGGTAGCGTTAAAGCGGTTATGCGCGAGGTTCGTCGCGGTGTGTTAAGAGGTGTTCATGCACCCGTGTCACAGATTATAAGCGTAAGCGACAAATACTCCTTAGCAATTGAAACCGCACTCGGTGCTCAGATTCAGAATATTATTACCGATACTGAGAATGACGCCAAAAGAGCCATCAGCTTCCTTAAGGAAAGCCATGCAGGTCGAGCAACCTTCTTACCCCTTAATGCAATTAAGGGCAAGGTGATGGACGAAAAGGGTCTTGATGATTGCTACGGCTACGTTAATATTGCCTCAAGGCTTGTTGAATGTGAAAGCAAATATGATGAAATAATTAATTCACTTCTTGGTCGTACAGTTGTAGCAGAGGATTTAGATGCGGCAATTTCTATTGCTAAACAGTTTAACTATAAATTCAAAATTGTTACTCTTGACGGTCAAGTTGTAAATGCAGGCGGTTCAATGACCGGTGGTGCAAAGCTTCAGAATGCGGGTATCCTCAGTCGTGGTAACGAGGTTGAAAGACTTAAGACTCAGTGCGATGAGCTTAAGAGTAAGCTTGAAATTTTACTTAAGGACGTTTCTTCACAGCAGGAAAATTGCTCGGCAGTAACTGCAGAGCTTGAGGGCTGTAAGGCAGAAATCACCGCATTGGGTGAGGACAAAATTCGTGTTGAGGGCTTACTTGCTCTTAAAGAGGGCAACCTTAAAAACCTTACGGATGCAAAAGAACAGGCAAATGCCGAAAAAACACAACTTAAAGAGCGTATTGACGTTATTAACTCCAACGCTTCAGGTGCAGGTGAGAAGCTTTCTGAACTTCAAAAGGAAATGGAAGCGGTTGAAAACGAACTCAGTGCACTTACGGGTGACCGTGAAAGTTTAAGAGAAAAACGTGAAAAGCTTACGGCTGACGCTGCGGATATTAACCTTGAAATTGCAACTGCACAAAAGGAAATTGAAGCAAAGCAGGAAGAAATCACAAGACTTCAGAGCAGAAGCACAAGTCATAAGGATAAGCTTTCACAGTTAAATGACGAAATTGAAGAAATAAGAAACAGAAACGAAGAAATAAGAAACCGAATTGCGGTTCTTAATGCCGAGGCTGCAGGACTCAGGGAGCAAAGCGCACTTTCAAAAGGAAAAATTTCTGAAGAAATTGCAAAGCGTGAACAGTTTGAGCAGGAAACAGGCAAGCTTCGTATTCTTGAAAGAGAAAAAACCGAGGAGCGTGAAAAGCTCAGCGGTGAAAGAGCAAGACTTACCGAGCGTAGAGACACTATGCAGAAGGAGTTTGACGATATTTCAAACAAGCTCTTTGATGAATATGAGTTAACACGCCGTGAAGCCGAGGAGCTTAACATAGTTATTGAGGATGTCCCCGAGGCTAAAAAGCGTCTTAACGAGCTTAAGGGCAAAATTCGTGGTCTCGGTAACGTGAACGTTGCGGCTATTGAGGAATATAAGGAGGTTTCCGAGCGATACAGCTTTATGTTCACTCAGGTTAACGACGTTGAAAAATCCAAGGCCGAGCTTACTAAGCTTATTAACGAGCTTACAGGTAAAATGGGCGTTCAGTTCAAAGAACAGTTCGATAAAATCAATTTCAGCTTCGGTCAGACCTTCTCCGAGCTCTTTGGCGGCGGTAAGGCTTCCCTTGTGCTTACGGACGAAAATGACGTTCTTGAATGCGATATCGACATTAAGGTTCAGCCTCCGGGCAAGAACGTTCAGAATATTTCACTTCTTTCAGGTGGTGAAAAGGGTCTTTCAGCAATTGCACTTCTCTTTGCAATTCTTAAAATCAATCCTTGTCCCTTCTGTATTTTTGACGAGGTTGAAGCGGCACTTGACGACGTTAACGTTGTGCGTTACGCTAACTACGTTCGTCGTATGACCGACAACACTCAGTTCATCCTCATTACACACCGTCGCGGTACTATGGAAGAAGCCGATATGCTCTACGGTGTAACAATGCAGGAGAAGGGCGTGTCAAAGCTTCTTGAGCTTAAGACAGCCGAAATGGCAAGTAAGTTTGATTTGACTTAATCTTGGGCGTCTGACTTGATTTATCCTGCTCGCAGTATCTTCATACAGCTTCGCATTATAAATCGTCGTCATACATCCCAATCTTAAGCCAAATTGGTTGATATCAAAAAATGCAAAATGCAGAATGCAGAATGCAAAATTATCGGGGCAAGCCGATTTTAAAAACAGTATTTTTATTATCACACAGCTAAGAGGTACGAGTGAAATTGAAGGAGCTTCATATATAATTTGGCGTAAGCCCCAAAATTCCTCATTCCTAATTCCTCATTTTTAAAGGTGTATTATGGGTATTTTTAAAAAAATTAACTTCGGATTAAGAAAAACAAGAAAAAACGTGTCGGGGGCAATTGATAACGTTCTCGATAGCTATACTTCAATTGATCAGGAGCTTTTTGACGAGCTTGAAGAAGCCCTCGTTATGGGTGACGTAGGTGTTACCACCGCTTCTGAAATTACACTTCGTCTTAACGACGTGGTTCGCAAAAAGGGTATTAAAAATCCTGCGGACGTGAAGAGCGAAATCAAAGAAATCGTTGCCGAAATGCTTGAGGGTGGCGAGGATATGGGTCTTATTACCATTCCCTCGGTTATCCTTGTAATCGGCGTTAACGGTGTTGGTAAAACTACCACTATCGGTAAGCTTGCCGCACGTTATAAGGCAGAGGGCAAGAGTGTTATTCTTGCTGCTGCCGATACCTTCCGTGCCGCCGCTATTGACCAGCTTGACGTATGGGCTGAGCGTGCAGGTGTTGATATTATTAAGCACAAAGAGGGTGCGGACCCTGCGGCAGTTATTTTTGATACAATTTCTGCTGCCAAAGCCCGTGGCTCCGAGATTATTATCTGCGACACCGCAGGCAGACTTCATAATAAAAAGAATCTTATGGACGAGTTGGGTAAGATTTATCGTGTTATTGACCGTGAGCTTCCCTACTCCGACCGTGAGGTATTGCTTGTTCTTGACGCTACAACAGGTCAGAATGCGGTTAATCAGGCTCGTGAATTTGCTAAAATTGCCGAGATTACAGGTATCATTCTTACAAAGCTTGACGGTACTGCCCGTGGCGGTGTTGTGCTTTCAATTAAAAACGACCTTAAGGTGCCCGTTAAATTCATTGGTGTGGGCGAGGGTATAGATGATTTACAGCCCTTTAATCCCAAGGCTTTTGCAGAGGGCCTTTTTGATGATATTCCCGAGGATTATGTTGAGGATGAAATCGACCTTTCAAAAATCAAAGAGGATGTTGAGCCTTCTGCCGAGGAAAACGAGGTTGCCGAGGTAATGAACGAAATCTTTGAGGCAATATCAGAAATTCATCAGGAGGAAGCAACTGAAGAAGCTTCTGTAGTTGAAGAGGCTCCCGAATCAGAGGAAGAAGTAATTGAGGACGTTGCGGAAGAAATTCCCGAAACACCCGAAGCTTCAGATGAAAAAGAGGAGCCTAAGAAGAAAAAAGGCTTCTTCGGGAGGTTGTTTGGCTAATGAACAAGGAATTTTTAATTGCAACCCACAATATGAAAAAGCGGGATGAATTGTATCGCATACTTTCACCCCTTGGCATTGACGTTAAAACTGCCGACCAGCTTGGCATTGAAATTACCGACGTTGATGAAACAGGCGAAACCTTTTACGAAAATGCCCTTCTTAAGGCTCAGAGTGGCTGTAATGAAAGCGGTATGCCCTGCGTTGCAGACGACTCAGGTCTTGCGGTGGATTATCTTGTAGGTGCTCCCGGTGTGTATTCGGCACGTTTTGCAGGTGAGCACGGCAATGATGCAAAAAACAATCAGAAGCTTTTAAAGCTTCTTACTGACGTTGAGGTTCCCGAAAGAACCGCACGTTTCGTTTCTGTTGTTTGTTGTGTTTTCCCAAATGGCGATATTGTAACTGCCCGTGGTGAATGCAAGGGCTACATCGGTTTTGAGGAAAGGGGCAACGGCGGTTTCGGTTACGACCCCTTGTTTATGGTGGGGGATAAGAGCTTTGCAGAGCTCACACCCGACGAAAAGGACGCTTTAAGCCATCGCGGTAACGCCTTAAGACTTCTTTCTGAAAAGCTTAAGGATTATTTTTCCGAACAGTAATAACGGTCCCTATTTCGGTGACATCCAACAGTAGTTGGGTGTCATCTTTTTTTATTTCAACAGTCTCGTTGCTCTCTGCTTTTAATAATTCGGAAAGGGAGCTTTGGGAAAATAACGCTTTTTCTGTTTCTTCGTTATCTATGAAAGCGCTTATGCAATTGCTTATAAACCTTATTTCTTCACTTTCTTCGACAGGCTTCTCCCAAAAAACGATATTCATTTCGGTTAAAATATTTTCATCGTTTATTTTGAATTGTAATAAAATTTCTTTTTCACCGAATTTATAAAAATGTGATAACGTAGAGCTTTTTTGGTCAAGAATATAACCGTTTTCATTAAGCGAGTACGTATCGGATAAACGGTTCATTCGTTGGGTGAATCCATAAAGGGTATCGCCGTGGGTCTGTGCCTTGCAGGATGAAAACAATAAAACTGTCAGCAACAAGCATATTAATAGAGTTGTTTTCTTCATTCGAGTACCTCCTAAGGAAACAAAATTAAATATTTTAACATTTTTTTAACATTTAACTATGTACAACTGATATAATTATAGTGTATAATTACAGTGTAAAATTATAAGTATAAGTGTATCTATATATATGCACTACATAAATAAAAATTGAGTTGGTAAATATGAAAAAGCAATTAACAAAGTTAATAGTTTTGTGTCTGTGTCTTGTGTTGTCCTGCTCGTCATTCCTGAGTATCTGCGGTGTTGCAGTTAAAGGGGACTACCCCGAGGGTGTAACGGCAGAGGATGCTCTTGCGGCGGTTAGCGGTACGGACAGACTTCTCAATTCTGCGGTGCCCCTTTTAACGGGTAGTGATTTGAGCAGTCTTGTTAAACCTATGATTTACAGCAGCGAAACCCTTTCATCTGTTCTGGTGCAGACATACCTTTCCTTTGAGCAGGAGGGTATGGATTTAAGCACCGTGGGTATTGATACCTCCGTAAAAAGCGTTGCAGGTGCTCTTTCCCAATATCCCGAGGTCAGTCAGCGATTAAAAAAATACGACTCATGGAGTCAGGTTGACCTTGCGGGTGTTAACTGGGGTGTTAACGATAAAATCGGCTTTGCCGAGGCATTCGGTGCAATTTTCTCACCCTTAAACGACGTATTATATATGCTTCTTTGCTCCGGCGAGCTACAGATAGCATCCATCATAAAAATCAGTGGTGACGATGGCTACACAAATGCAGTTGTTCCTGTGCTGAAGGCTTTGAAGTGCCCCGATATCATTTCTGCTCAGCAGTTCCACACCGAGGCTAAAGCAGACAAAAACAGTATGGTAAAAAATATAATCTTACCCATACTTTCATTTTTAGAAAAAGCCCTTGAAGCCCCTGCGGATACTCTTACGGATTCACTTCCTTCCTTCGCATATTTCTCTGAAAGCGGTGAAATGGATAAATGTATGGATGCTTTAATGGCACCCATAAAATCCAATCCACTTATTGAAATCGCGGCACTTCTGAATCTTTTTGATACGGAAATGCTCAGCTTTGATTTTGAAACCATTATGGGCTCCCTTACTTCGGGTATGGGTGGCTTCCAATTAGCCGAGCTTGATATGTCAGCCCTTGCAGGGTGCGGCAGTCACAACGGCACCACCTTTGTTTCAGACCAGGGTAAGGCATACGTGGTGGTTATGCGTTGGCTTGTTGAAACTATTAAGCTTAACCCCGATTTACTCACTCAGCTTACGGGTGCTCCCGTAGATGATGGGGCAAAGGATTTTATGCAGGGTATTCTTTCAAAGGATACGGACGCTATTGTCGGTACAATAATTCGTCTTTTCAGTCCTGCTGAGCCACAGGGTGCCGAGGCTATGGTTTACCCCACGGTCAATAAAACCAACGTTCAGTACACCCCCAACCTTCAGAAGAAGGATTACGAAAGAGCCTTGTCACAGATGGATGGTCTTCTTGACGATTTCGTAAAAGAGGGCGGAAGCTACAAGGACGTTGAATCACTTATTGAATCCGCCATATATTCAAGCGCTAATATCAACTCCTTGTTGACGGGTATTTACGGCGCCATTGAAGAAAACGGACTTGCAGACGTTTTGATTCTTTTAGGTGTTGACACCACACCCAAGGGTGTAGCCACACTTCTTACAGAAAGCGAATACGAGTCGGCGGCAAAGGTGCTCTCAAAGGCAAATTCGTGGGATGAGGTCTCACTTAAAAACGTAAATTGGGGCTTCTATACAGGCTCACGTAAAGGCTTTCAAAATGCCCTTACCGCAGTCTTAAGACCCTTGTATCCTGTAATGCGAGTGCTTCTTGCAGAGGAGGATATGGTGGTGCTTGACAGTATCACAATCAAGGGCGCCGACGGCTATAACACGGCAATTATCCCTTTGCTCGAGGCTCTCGGGTGTGATTCGGGTGACATTAAAACCTACGAAAAATACAAGAAAACTGCCGATACGGACAGGGTAATGAAGGATATCCTTGACCCCGTATTCGATTTGGTGGACGATATTGCCGAAAAGCCCGTTGATACGCTTACAGAAAAATTACCCAACATAATTTACTTCCTCAACAGTGGCTCTCTTGAAAAATGCATCGGTAACCTTTTGCTTCCCATAACAAGCTTTACCGAAGGTCTTTCGGGTGTTTACGACGTGAGTTTTGATATGACTGCGCTTACGTCAGAGCTTGATATGAACAAACTTTTAGGCTCTATGCTTGAGGGCACGGGTATGAAGGTTGCCGAGTTCGATATAAATACCCTTAGCGGTATGGGTACTCCCGAAACCCGAACAAGTAAACAGGTAATTGACGGCAAGAAAACCCAGTACACATACATCGTTGCGGATAAAACCGACGTGTTTATGTCACTTCTTCGTGTTCTTGCAAAGACTATTCGTCTTCCCGGTAACGAGAATCTTTTGATGGGCTCAATGGGTGACAATGCATCCTTTGAAACCTATTCTGCATCACTTACCGAGCAATTTGAAAATATGAGTGAGGATGAGCTTATTGAATGGCTTTTCAATCTCTTTTTCAAGGAACGTGTTAAGGCAGAGTTGGTTTTTGATGAGGATTACTCACCAACCATTATTTATAAAGAGGCCGAAAAGAATTACACCTGGTTATACGTTCTGTGCGCATATTTAGGTCTTTGTGCCGTAGTCGGTGTTATAATTTACGCTAACAGAAAGCGTTTGTATTCTTAACTCCTGAGAGGTGTTAAATTTGTTAGTATTAAAAAATATTGTTAAGGATTACGTTACGGGTGATACTACCGTAAGGGCTCTTAAGGGCATTGATATAAGCTTCCGTGAAAACGAATTTGTTGCGGTGCTCGGTCCCTCGGGCTGTGGTAAAACAACACTGCTTAATATCGTAGGTGGTCTTGACAGATACACAAGCGGTGATTTGCTCATTAACGGTAAATCCACAAAGTATTTTAACGACGGTGATTGGGATACCTACCGTAACCACTCAATAGGCTTTGTTTTCCAAAGCTATAACCTCATTCCTCACCAGACGGTTCTTGCAAACGTTGAACTTGCTCTGACTCTTTCGGGCGTTTCCAAAAAGGAGCGTAAGCAAAGGGCTATTGATGCACTTAAAAAGGTTGGTCTTGAGCAACAGATTTATAAAAAGCCCAATCAGATGTCGGGCGGTCAGATGCAGCGTGTGGCAATTGCCCGTGCACTTATTAACGACCCCGATATCCTTCTTGCTGACGAGCCCACAGGTGCGCTTGATAGTGAAACAAGTGTGCAGATAATGGACCTTCTTAAGGAAATTGCCAAAGAAAAGCTCATTATTATGGTTACTCATAACCCCGAGCTTGCTGAGAGCTATGCGAACCGTATTATCAGTTGTCTTGACGGTGAGGTTGTGGGTGATACCAATCCCTACGAGCCTACAGAAGCGGATATCGAGGAGCAGAAGGTTAAGGTGGCAAATGCAAGGGTCAAGGGCAAAAAGTCAATGTCCTTCGGTTCAGCCTTCGCACTTAGTATAAATAACCTCAGAACCAAAAAGGGCAGGACTTTCTTAACCGCCTTTGCGGGTAGTATAGGTATTATCGGTATTGCACTTGTTCTTGCACTTTCTAACGGTATTCAGGTGTACATTGACCGTGTTCAGGAGGATATGCTACTGTCCTATCCTATGACTGTTGAAAAGCAGACCATGGATTTGGAAAGTATTATGAGCTCCTTTACGGGTATTACAAGTGAGGTCACGAATCCCGAGGGCATAGAGGAGGGCAAGGTTTACGTTAACGAATCCTTTATGCAGATGGTAAATGCGTTTATCTCCGAGTCCACGTCCAATAACCTTGACAATTTCAAAAAATATATTGAGGATAATCAGGCTGAATTTGATGAGTGCTGTAATGACGTTCAGTACAGATACTCCACACAGCTTAATATATACCGTGCGGATACCACGGACGGCGTTGTAAAGGTTAACCCAAGCACTATGATGGAGAATATGCCCATGGCTGAGGGTATGGAGGGTATGGCGTCATCAATGACAAGTATGACACAGAGCTTTAGTGTGTGGATGGAGCTTATCGGTGACGAAAGACTTATGGAAGCACAGTATGACGTTATTGCAGGTCGTATGCCCAACAACTACAACGAGGTTGTGCTTATTGTTGACGGTAACAATCAGATTAACGAGCTTGTTGTTTATGCTCTCGGTCTTAAGGACCAGGAGGAATTTACAAAGGACGTTATGGCTGCTCTTATGAGTGGTGAAACCCTTGAGGACGAAACAGTCACCGAATATTCCTATGACGATATTCTTAATATGGAATTCAAGCTTGTTTTAAGTGCGGATTACTTCGTTAAGGATGAAAAAACAGGTCTCTGGCGTGATAACAGCGAAAATGATTATTACGTAAAACAACTTGTTGAAGACGGCGAGAATATTAAAATTGTAGGTATCCTCAAGCCTGATGAAAATAACACCCTTTCAATCGGTACGGGTGGTATCGGTTATACCCGTGCACTTATGGATTTTGCCATTGAGCAGACCGCTAAGCGTGAGGTTGTAAAGAAACAACTTGCAGACCCCACAAGGGACGTTATTACAGGTTACGAGTTCTCAACACTTACAGTTAATGACTTTGACCTTGCGGACGTTGATTTAAGCATAATTGACTATACCTACCTTGACTATAAGCCCTTCCTCTCCATGGCAGAGGGTATGGATATGTCAGAGGTGGATATGAGCAATATGGGTGCAATGTTCGGCTTTGATGATATGAGTGAGCTTCAGAAAAAGCTTATGGAGGGCTTCCTCAACGACGAGCAGGTTCTTGCACTTAAGCAGGCTTACGTTGACACCTTGGCTTCCAAAAGCTCATACGAGGGCACACTTACAAAGCTTGGCTACTCAACCTTCGAGTCACCCTCGTCCATAGCCTTCTATCCCAAAAGCTTTGAGGATAAAGAAAGGCTCAACGAATTAATAAACTACTATAACGAGCAGGTTGCGGCGGACGGACATCCGGAGGCACAGATTAAGGTTACTGACCTTATCGGAATGCTTATGAGCAGTCTTACAACCATTATTGACATTGTAACCTACGTTCTTGTGGCATTCGTTGCTATTTCCCTTGTGGTATCATCAATTATGATTGGTATTATCACATATATTTCCGTCCTTGAACGAACCAAGGAAATCGGCATACTCAGAAGTATAGGTGCTTCTAAAAAGGATGTTGCACGAGTCTTTAATGCGGAAACTGCGGTAATAGGTCTGGGTGCAGGTATTATAGGTATTCTGACGACCCTGTTGCTTGAAATTCCCATAAACTTAGCACTTAAGTATCTTGTGCATATTCCGGCGGCTGCGGCTCTTCCCGTTGTGGGTGGCGTGGTGCTTGTGGTAATAAGTGTTGGTCTTACGCTTGTTGCGGGTCTTATTCCCTCAAGAATGGCTGCAAAGAAGGACCCCGTTGAAGCATTAAGAACAGAATAAAAAAACTTTCCCCTATTGGTAAACAATAGGGGATTTATTATTGAAAAAACGAATTAACTGTGATAAAATATTCCTAATAATGCAATGAAACAGTTAGGTTGTGATTTTTTATGCGAAAAACATCAGCAAATATCGGCTTTATTGGTATAAGTGGTCGTGGCTCAGGTATGCTCGACCTGCTTTTACAGGTTGAGGGCGTAAAGGTTCCTGCAGTTTGCGACCTTATTCCCGAAAGAGCCGAAAGAGGTATCGAAATTGTTGAGGAGCGTACTGAAAAGGCTTACCCCGTTCACGCTTACCTTGATTATAAAGAAATGTTTGCTAACGAGGATTTGGATGCAGTTGTTATTGCAACTACCTGGATTACTCACGCAATGATTGCCGTTGACGCTATGAATGCAGGTCTTCATGTTGGTATGGAGGTTGGCGGTGCCGCATCTATTGAGGAATGCTGGGAAATGGTAAGAACAAGTCAGCGTACCGGCAAAATCTGTATGCTTCTTGAAAACTGCTGCTATTGCCGAAATGAAATGGCGGTATTCAATATGATTCGCAAGGGAATCTTCGGTGAAATCGTACATATGGAGGGTGGCTACCGTCACGATTTACGTGATGAAATCTGCCTCGGTCGTGAGAATATCCACGGCAGACTTTACAACTTTATGTACCGTAACGGCGAGGTTTATCCCACACATCAGCTTGGCCCCATCTCAAAGGCGCTTAACATCAATAGAGGTAACCGTTTCCTTACAGTTAACTCCGTAGCAAGTAAATCCCGTGGTCTTCATCAGTGGATTAAAGACAATAAGGGCGAAGAATACGACCTTTTCAATACAAATTTCAATTGTGGTGATATTGTTACAACAATCATCAAGTGTGCAAACGGCGAAACAATCAAGCTTACACACGACTGCTCACTTCCCAGACCCTACACTCGTGATTACGAGGTTCAGGGCACCAAGGGTATCTACTCAGAGCCCGAGGACGGCAAGGGCAGAATTTATATTGACGGTACTCATACTGAGCATCAGAGCTGGACTCACGAGTGGGACGATTTCGGACCCTGGCGTGACAAATACGAGCATCCTCTTTGGGTTCTTTATGAAAAGGGCGGCATAAAAGCAGGTCACGGCGGTATGGACTACCTTATCCTTTCATCCTTCGTTGATAGCGTCTTTGAGGGCGAAAAGGCCAACATCGACGTTTATGATACAGCAACCTGGATGGCAATTACCTGCCTTTCAGAGCAGTCCGTAGCAATGGGCGGTGCGCCCGTTCCTGTGCCGGACTTTACAAACGGCAGATGGATTGACCGTGAGCCCATCAGACGCGGTATGTACTGCCTTGATGAGGTTTGCGAGGAATTTTACGAGAATACTGACGAGGAGGATGCACAATGAAATATTACATAGGTGTTGACGGCGGCGGTACAAAAACCGCATTTGCCCTTTTTGATGAAAACAAAAATATTGTTGAGCAGTACGAAACAGAGGGCTCAAACCACGAAAATATGGAGGGCTCATTTCCTCAGGCTGCAGGTATTATTGCAGGTGGCGTTAAGGGTCTTTTAGAAAAAGCAGGTATTGCTCTTGATGACGTTGATGGTATCCTTATGGGTCTTGCAGGTATCGACCATCCCTATCAGCACGATGCAATGGTTGAAGAGCTTGATAAATTAGGCATTACAGGTTGCCGTATTTACAACGACGGCTTTATCGTTATTAAAGCGGGTGTTGGTGCAGGCTGCGGTATCGGTTACAACTGTGGCACAGGTACTTGCTGTAACTCACTTGACTCCGATGGTAATATGCTCCAGATTGGTGGCTTTGACGTACTTTCAGGCGACAAGGGTAACGGTCATTGGGTTGGCTCACAGGCTTTCAGAATTATGTATGATGAAATTTGCCTCGGTAAGGGTAAATCAATGATTACTGAATTAATGAAGGAAAAAGCAGGTATCTGCGACAGAGCAACCCTTCTTGACTCCATTGCAGTTTTAGAGAGTGAGGATGAGGGCGAGGCATTCCTTCGTAAGCTTATCGTTTCCTTCTTTGAAGCGGCAAATAATGATGATGAGGCGGCACTTCTTGTAATTGAGGAAATGGCTCAGCGTGGTGCGGATTACATCTGCGGTCACGTTAAGGCTATGAACTTTGAGTGTGACGTTATTAACGTTGTTTTGTCAGGCTCAATTCACACAAAGCTTCCCTCACAGAAATACACCGACAGAATGGCAGAGCTTGTTGCCGAAAGAACAGGCAGAAAATTCAATTTCATCAAGCTTCAGTGTGCTCCCGTTACAGGTTGTGTAAACTGGCTTCTTGAAGACTGATAAATTAATACTGAAAGGATTGACATAAATGAAAGAAATCAGCGTAACCGTCATTGGTTCAGGCTCTACATATTGCCCCGAGCTTATTTACGGCTTTATTGAAGCAAAGGATTCTCTTAAATTAAAGAGAGTTGCTTTTATGGATATTGATGACAGAAAGCGTACAATCGTAGGCGGTCTTTGTGAGCGTATGCTCAAAAGTGCAGGTATCGACTGCGAAATCGTAATGACAGACGACCTTGACCTTGCTTTGCAGGGTGCGGACTTCGTTGTTACACAGATTCGTGTAGGTAAGCTTCCCTGCCGTCATATCGACGAAAGCATTCCCCTTAAGTATGACCTTATCGGTCAGGAAACAACAGGTATCGGCGGCTTCTTCAAGGCACTTCGTACAATCCCCGTAATTGCACACATTGCCGAAAGAATCGAAGCAATCTGCCCCAATGCATGGCTTATTAACTTCACAAATCCCTCGGGTATTATTTCCGAGTTCCTTCTTAACCACACCAACGTTAAGGCTATGGGTCTTTGCAACGTTCCCATCGCTATGATTGACGACGTTAAAGCCGCAGTAGGTGAGGATGCAAAAATCACATACCTCGGTCTTAACCACCTTAGCTGGATTACATCTGTTAAGGTTAACGGCGAAGAGAAGTTTGACAGCATTTTTGATGACAACTTCGCTCCCACAGTTATGAAGAATATTCACGACGACGGCTTCGATATGGAGTGTCTTAATGCTTGTAAGGGCTTCCCTTCATCATACCTTCAGTATTATTACAGTCGCGCTTCAAAGCTCGCTTATCTTAAATCAAATCCCAAGAGCCGTGCTCAGGTTTGTATGGAAATTGAAGAAGAGCTTCTTAAGCTTTACAGCGACAATGAGCTTGTAATCAAGCCTGCTCTTCTTGAACAGCGTGGCGGTTATAAATACTCACTTGCTGCCGTTTCGCTTATCGACTCAATCGCAAACGATAAAAAGGACGTTCACGTTGTTAATATCAAGAACAACGGTACTCTTAAATTTATGGATGACGACGACGTTGTTGAAATTGCCGCAGTTATCGGTGCGGACGGTGCAACACCCGTTGAAATTGACGAGTTCGATAATCGTCATATCATCAGCCTTATGCGTACAGTTAAGTCATACGAAAAGTATGCAGTTGATGCCGCAATCAAGGGCTCTGACGAGGATGCTCTTAACGCTCTTATGGTTCATCCTCTTTGCGGTGACTTCGCAAAGTCAAAGGCCTGCTTCGAGGAAATGAAGGCAGCCCATAAGGATTACCTTCCTCAGTTCTTTAAAGACTAATAATAAAAAGCCTTCCGTTTCGACGGAAGGCTTTTGTCTTATGCAAATGGATTTTCTGTTTTGTAGGGGAGGGACTTGGGCTGGTTGTAACCGATTTTTCCAACTCCAAGATATTTGAATACCTCAAATATTGCCTTGCCGTAGTGACCGAAAGCAACTGCGCCGTGGTGGGGGAAGTTGCCCTCAATAAGCACGTGGCGGTAGAATCTGCCCATTTCGGGGATTGCGAATACACCGATACCACCGAATGAACGGGTTGCCACGGGAAGAACCTCGCCTTCTGCAACGTATGCTCTGAGTTCACTGTCAGCAGTTGACTGAAGTCTGAAGAAGGTAATATCACCGGGAGCGATGTCGCCCTCAAGGGTACCGTTTGTGTACTCCTTGGGAAGTGCTCTTGCCATAATCTTCTGGTATTTCATTTCGCAGAAGCTAAGCTTACAAGCGGGTGTGTTACCGCAATGGAAGCCCATAAATGTATCTGTGAAGCTGTAGGGTGTTTTACCTGCAATTTCTTTTTCGTACATATCACGGGGAACGGAGTTGTTGATGTCAAGAAGTGTAACTGCGTCCTCACTTACACAAGCGCCGATGTACTCGGAAAGTACGCCGTAAATGTCAACCTCACATGAAACGGGGATGCCCCTTGAAGCAAGACGGCTGTTTACGTAGCAGGGAACAAATTTGAATTCGGTCTGGAATGCGGGCCAGCATTTGCCTGCAATTGCAACGTATTCTCTTGAACCCTTGTGAGCCTCAACCCAGTCAAGAAGTGTAAGCTCATACTGAGCAAGCTTTTCAAGGATTTCGGGCTTTTTGTTGCCTTCGCCGAGTTCTTTTGCCATATCGGCAACAACCTCGGGGATTCTTTCGTCACCTGCGTGAGCGTTGAAGGAAGCGAAAAGGTCAAGCTCACTGTTTTCTTCAATTTCAACACCCAAATCATAAAGACGCTTGATGGGTGCATTACAAGCAAGGAAGTCCTGAGGACGAGGACCGAAGGAAATGATTTTAAGGTTCTTAAGTGCAAGTATTGTTCTTGCAATGGGAAGGAAATCCTTAATCATCTTAGCGCAGTCAACGGCGTCACCAACGGGGTATTCGGGTATGTAAGCCTTGATTTCTCTTAATTTAAGGTTGTAGCTTAAGTTAAGCATACCGCAGTAAGCGTCACCTCTGCCGTCGAGAAGGTCGTTTTCGCTTTCCTCGGCTGCGGCACAGTACATAACGGGGCCGTCAAAATACTTTGCAAGAAGTGTTTCGGAGGATTCGGGACCGAAGTTACCAAGGTAGATAACAAGGGCGTTACAGCCTGCATTTTTAACGTCCTCTAATGCCTTAAGCATATCCTTTTCATTTTCAATACAAACGGGGCATTCATAAATTTCACCCGTTTTGGAATATTCTTTTACAATAGCGCTTCTTCTACCCTCGGAAAGGGTCATAGGGAAGCAGTCACGTGAAACGGCAACAATACCGAGCTTCACTGCGGGTATGTTTTTCATCTGTAATACCTTCTTTACTTAAATGATACCTTTATTTTACTTTGAAGCCCCCGTTATGTCAATATTTAAAGGCAAAATCTTCTATTGACATATTAATTTAGGGGTGCTATAATTCTACCATAATTTAATTGTAAACCGTTGAAGCGGAAGTAACGGCGATGATGCCTTCACAGAGAGCCCGTGTTGCTGGAATCGGGCAGGAAACAAATCGTCAAATGGGCCGCTGAGGGTGCAGTCAAATGCCTTTTGGCAAAGTATTCTGCAACGTTTGGCATACGTTAGTTGTCGGGGGTATGTTTGTACCTCGTAAGAGTGCGATTTTTTCGCAAATTCAAGGTGGCACCGCGGATAAGCTTTATTCGTCCTTGACAGAAGGTTAAGTTCTGTCGGGGGCTTTTTGTTTTATAAAAGGAGTAAAATTATGTTATTGACCAAACGATGGCGATTCTGCAAATAACCTGAAATTATAAATAAAATCAACAATTTTGGAGGAAACAAAAATGTTATATAATGGCGTAGATTTTGATACATATTTTAATAATTATCCCGATAAAAACGGATACTTCGGTAAATACGGCGGTGTTTACATTGACGACAAGCTCAAAGCCGCTATGGCAGAAATTACCGAGGCTTACTACTCAATCTGTCAGTCAAGAAAGTTCATTGCAGAGCTTCGCAGAATCCGTAAGGAATTTCAGGGCAGACCCACGCCCGTTACACATCTTGAAAGACTTTCAGATGCTTTGGGCGGTAAGGTTCAGCTTTATGCAAAGCGTGAGGATTTAAACCATTCAGGTGCTCACAAGCTTAACCACTGTATGGGTGAGGCGCTTCTTGCAAAATATATGGGCAAGAAAAAGGTTATTGCCGAAACAGGTGCGGGTCAGCACGGCGTTGCTCTTGCAACAGCTGCCGCATATTTCGGTCTTGAATGCGATATTTATATGGGCTCCGTTGATATTAAAAAACAGGCTCCCAACGTTGCAAGAATGAAAATTTTAGGTGCAAACGTTGTTGAGGTTACCCACGGTCTTCAGACTCTTAAGGAGGCAGTTGACGCGGCTTTTGATGCATATAGCAAGGAATATAACGACAGCATTTACTGTATCGGTTCAGTTTTAGGACCCCATCCCTTCCCGATGATGGTGCGTGACTTCCAGAGCATTGTTGGTATAGAAGCAAGGGATCAGTTTATTGAAATGACCGGTCATCTTCCCTCATCAATTGTTGCCTGCGTTGGCGGTGGTTCAAATGCCGCAGGTCTTTTTGCAGGCTTCCTTAATGACCCGGTTGATATTTATGGTGTTGAGCCTTTAGGCAGAGGTCCCAAGCTCGGTGACCATGCCGCAAGTCTTAAGTACGGTACAGAAGGAGTTATGCACGGATTCAACAGTATTATGCTTAAGGATGAAAATGGTGAGCCCGCTCCCGTTTACTCCGTTGCAAGCGGTCTTGATTATCCTTCATCAGGACCCGAACACGCTTTCTTGCAGGAAATCGGCAGAGTTAAATACGACGTTGTTGACGATGAAGAAACTATCGATGCATTCTTCAAGCTTTCACGTATGGAGGGTATCATTCCTGCAATCGAATCCTCACACGCAGTAGCCTTTGGTATGAAACTTGCAAAGACTATGGATAAAGGTTCTATTCTTATTAACCTTTCCGGTCGTGGAGATAAGGATATGGACTATATCATCGAAAACTACGGTATTAGATAATTTCCGGTTTTGGCGCATAAGTCGTTTTTTGCCCCTCGGAGTATACCTGATACACCATCGGTTCAAGAAAACGCCTTCTGCATCCAAAATCGAAAATTATGGCGAGTTAACTTTTCCGCTTTTGGCGTATAAGTTGTTTTTGAAACCAAAAATCAAAAAGGAGTGCAAGTCACTCCTTTTTATTTTTTATTGATTTTTAGAAAAATGGGTGTTATAATTGTATATATGTATGGGTGGTGATTTTTTGAATTTGCTTCATATGAAATATGCTGTAGAGGTTGCAAGGCTTGGCTCATTGGGTAAGGCCTCTGATTCTCTGCTTATTGCCACACCCAATATAAGCCGTTCAATCAAAGAGCTTGAGGCTGACCTTGGTATATCTATTTTCGAGCGTACCACCAAGGGTATGGAGCTTACCCCCGATGGCGAGGAATTTATAAACTTCGCCAAAAGAATTCTCGGACAGATTGAACAGGTCGAGGATTTTTATAAGAAGGGGACTGCCAAAAAACAGGAGTTCTCCATTTCCGTACCCCGTGCCTGCTATATTTCCGAAGCCTTTGCAGAATTCTCAAAATCCCTGACAGGTGACCCTGCAGAAATATTCTATAAAGAAACAAACTCCCAACGAACAATCCGTAATATGCTTGAGCACGATTATAAATTGGGTATAATCCGTTATGCCGAAAATTATGATAAGTATTTTAAATCTATGCTTGAGGAAAAGGGCTTTCAGTATGAATTGGTGACGGAGTTTACCTATTCCCTTTTGATGAGTGCCGATAATCCCTTGGCACAAAAAGAAAACGTTTCTTTGGATGATTTAAAGGATTATGTTGAAATCGCTCACGCTGATCCGTACGTTCCGTCAATGCCCCTGTCGAAGGTTGTTAAGGAGGAGCTTTTGGATAATATAAACCGTAGAATTTATATTTTTGAAAGAGCGAGTCAGTTTGACCTTTTGTCAATGAATCCCGAAACCTTTATGTGGGTTTCACCCGCTCCCCAAAGCCTTATGGAAAGGTACAACCTTGTGCAGAAAAAGTGTGCGGATAACAAAAAAGTGTACAAGGACGTTCTTATCTATAAAAACGGTTATAAGCTGTCTAAATTGGACAGACAGTTTATTACTGCCCTGTGTGAATCCAAAAGAAAGCATATCTGACAAAGCCTGACTGAACGGTTTTCCGTTCGGCTGGGTTTTTGTTGTTTTATGGTGTTATCATTTTTGATAATACTTATTATACCAATTAAGAATTCCGTAAGACGTGAATAGTTGTTAAAATAATAACGAACTTTAGGGATGGGGTACGCCTTGCCCTAAAACGAAATTATTATTGTATATTAAATCAGGAGGATATAGACAATGAATTACGAAATTATCGATTGCGTTGAAAAGCTTCAGGAAGCAATTGAACGCACCAGAGAAGCACAGAAAAAGTTTGCTACCTACACTCAGGAGCAGGTAGACAAGATTTTCCTTGCAGCCGCATCTGCAGCTAATAAAGCAAGAATCCCTCTTGCAAAAATGGCTGTTGAAGAAACCGGTATGGGTATTGTAGAAGATAAGGTTATTAAAAATAACTACGCTGCAGAGTACATCTACAACGCATACAAGGATACAAAAACCTGCGGTATTATTGAAGAAGATAAAGCTTTCGGTACTAAAAAGATTGCAGAGCCCATCGGTGTTGTTGCAGCGGTTATTCCTACAACAAACCCCACCTCAACTGCAATATTCAAGTGTCTTCTTGCTCTTAAAACAAGAAACGCTATTCTTATCTCTCCCCACCCCAGAGCAAAGAACTGCACAATCGCCGCCGCAAAGCTCGTGCTTGAGGCTGCTGTTGAAGCAGGTGCTCCCGAAGGAATCATCGACTGGATTGACGTTCCTTCACTTGAAATGACAAACACAGTAATGAAGGAAGCAGACATCATCCTTGCAACAGGTGGTCCCGGTATGGTTAAGGCTGCTTACTCAAGCGGTAAGCCCGCACTCGGTGTTGGTGCAGGTAACACACCCGCAATCATTGATGAGAGTGCAGATATTCTTCTTGCTGTTAACTCAATTATCCATTCAAAGACCTTCGATAACGGTATGATTTGTGCTTCCGAGCAGTCAGTTATCGTTCTCGAAAACGTTTACGATGCAGTTAAAACTGAGTTTGCAAGTCGCGGCTGCTACTTCCTTGACGAAGCAGAAACTGAAAAGGTAAGAAAAACAATCATCATCAACGGCGCACTTAATGCAAAAATCGTTGGTCAGCCTGCCGCAAAAATTGCTGAACTTTCAGGCGTAACAGTTCCCGAAGGAACAAAGATTCTTATCGGTGAGGTTGAAAGCGTTGACATCAGCGAGGAATTCGCTCACGAAAAGCTTTCACCCGTACTTGCAATGTACAAGGCAACATCCTTTGAGGATGCTCTTGACAAGGCAGACCAGCTCGTTGCAGACGGCGGTTACGGTCACACATCTTCAGTTTACCTTAACGAAGTAACCGAAACAGAAAAACTCAATGCTTTTGCGGCAAGAATGAAAACCTGTCGTATTCTTGTTAACACACCCTCATCACACGGCGGTATCGGTGACCTTTACAACTTCAAGCTCGCACCCTCACTTACACTCGGTTGCGGTTCATGGGGCGGTAACTCAGTTTCCGAAAACGTTGGTGTTAAACACCTTTTAAATATCAAAACAGTTGCAGAAAGAAGGGAAAATATGCTTTGGTTCCGTGCACCCGAAAAGGTTTA
>JAFYLQ010000021.1 GCA_017550105.1 Clostridia bacterium
ACTCCCTGCATCCGCCACCGGCGGCGGTCGTGTTCCTTGCCCCCTCCCTTTTTCGTCATAGCCGAAAAAAGGATGATAGGCTTCGCGTTGCTTTTACATTGTTCTATAATCCGGCGCAAAGCGCCCCAAAATTATTCATCATTCATTATTCATCATTCATTATTCATTAAAAAAAGCACCGTTCATTGAACGGTGCTTTTTTCATTTATTCGCGTATGCAGTTTTTAACTGACCTCTTGTACCTGAGCCCACGAGTCCGTCAACTGTAAGACCCTTGTCACTCTGGAATGCCTTTACTGCCGTAAGGGTTGTGGGTCCAAAGTCACCGTCAACGTCCGAGGCTTTAAGGTAGCCCAATTTATAAAGATACCATTGAACCCATTTAACGGTGTTACCCGTGTCACCCTGTCTGACGGTTGCCGTAGGCTCCGAATATGGGCAGGTCTCCTTTTGTTCTATGGGCTTTACGGTTACGTAGTCCGAATGGACGTAACCGGTGTAGCTTTTGCTATCAAGGGTAAAGGTAACCTTATACCACTCACCGCTTGTGCCGATTATGTAAAGCTTAAAGCCATCCTTAACCTGAGCCACAACGGAACCGCTTGTGCTTGGTTCACTTCGCACGTTCAACCAATCACTTACGTTTACCGTGCCGATTTGTGTGGGAGCGGTACCGCTTGTTTTAATTTCGAGGGTTCCTGAATAGGATGACTTTGCAGTCATACTTGCGGTTTTATAGTAGGCTTTTATTTTGTATTTGTAGCTTGTGCCTGTAAGAAGATTTTTATCCGTAAACTGTGTTGAGGTGGTGGCTGCAACGTATTCGTAGCTACCGCTTGCCACGTCATAGCGGTACACGTAGTAGCCCGTAACACCCTTAAGAGCACTCCATTTTATTGTAGCACCCGTATCACTTACGGACACCTTAACGGGCGTGGATGGTGCGGCAGGTGCACTTGTTGCAACAAAATCCTTACTGTTTGCCGAGTAAACCCATTTGCCGTCGGCACCCTTTTTATATGCTCGTACACGGTAGCTTTCGGTTGTGCCGAAGGTAAGTGATGAATCCGTGTAGGTAGTGGTGGTTAAATTCTTGATTTTTGTGAATTTCTTTTCTGCCTTGTCGTATTTGAAAATCTGATACCCCTCTGCCCCTTCAACGGAGGTCCAGCTGAGGGTTACGGAGCTTTGCGTTGTGATATCGCAGGAAATCACCGGTGAATAGCCCGTGAAACGCTCGGACTCAAACAAATCGCCATAGGGCATATTTTTGAAAACAGGTATCTGGAAAACCTTTTTGGTGCCTAAAATACCACAATTCACGTATGCCTCGTAGGTGTGCTCGGACTCAAATGCCGCCGCCCTTACGTTTGCCATATATTCGTTAAAATGCAGGTTACCCGAAGCAGGATTCACGTTGAACTTCTGCAGATAGCCCGTGGGCTGATAGGTTGAGAAGGACTCATAAATGTATTTTGCACCGTAATAAATGGACTGATACGGTGTGGACCAGGGTCTGCCGTAGGAGGTTGACACGGACACGTTTTTAGCGGCAACGTAGCCCGTATATTTTGTGCCGCCAACAGTTGCCGACACCTGATAAAAGCCCCCCGATTTACCGACGTAATAAAGGGAAACTCCCGAGGGCACCGTTACAACTTTAGATGAGGAAGCGTCCGCACTCTTGTACATAGGTGCCGATGCGGTGGTTTTCATATAACCGTTTGCCCAACGTATGCCGTCACCCGCACCCGTGTTGGCGGCAATGTTATAGTAATTATAAATGCCGTTGTAGGGTGCTTCCTTACCGCTTGAGCCTGCGGCAGACGATGACTTGGTTGAGCCCACCTCCTGAACGATTTTGGAGGCAAGGTAATATGCACTTACACCGCTATCCTTGGCTGCCTTTAAAATAGCCTCGGAATATTTAAGTTTTTTACCGTCGAGGGTGAAGGTTTTGGTGTTACCGAGGCCGTCGTAATAGGTAATGTAGCTGTTGTACATCCACGTATCCTTTAAGATTGACTCGATTACCTCGGTGTTCTGACCAATATCATAAATATTATACTCAAACTGAAAGATATACTTTTCATTTAACCAGTTACGGGGGTCCATATAACGCTCAACGGCAGTCTGTGAGGCACTAACCCACGTACCGCTTTCTTGAATAACACCGTTACAGGAGCTACAGTCACATTTATAAACGGCACTGACTGATTTTTCAATAAGCTGTTTGTTGTGGGGGTTACGCTCACCCTTTACCGCCTGAGCCCAATCAAGATTTGTAATAAAGGGCTCAAACTCCCACTGTGGGTACTTGCGATAAAGTGCCAGAAGGTCCTCAACGTAGGACTTAGGAAAGCCCTTATCAAGAAGGATTTTTGTATATTCCTCGTCCGTATAATTACCTATAGCCTCGTAAAGTGCATCCCTGACGTCAGAAACTGTAATAGCACCGTCACCGTTAATATCCGCAAGGGTCTTCTGACTTGCAGTAGGTGCAATCTGACCTGCGGCTATTTTTAAAATAATACGAGCATCAACGGTTGTTACCCTGCCGTCACCGTCAAGGTCACCTTTAACAGCCGCTGATGAATAAACCACCAACGTTGAACAAAAAGATATGCATAAAACTAAGGAGATAATTATATGTAGGTATCTTTTCATAGTCTGCTCCTAATATCAGAATTCAGGATTTTCGTCGTTTTTTTCTAAAAAGAAATCGTCCTCAAGTGTGTCAAGACCAAAACAATCGGTAGTGTAAATTTTGCGGGAGGTCACCATTCTGCGGGTGATTTCCGTTTTTTCCGCCTGCTCGGGTATAGCCATTTGGTCATAGTGCTTAAGAACCACCGCAAACATTATAATATCCGCTAAAAAGTGCACAAGGCAAAGAATATTATGCACCACGGGATTACTGAACACCTGATTAAAAGTGTTACCGAAATAGGTGAAGTCATATTTTGTTACGGAATAGTCAAGAACCTTGTAAGCGTTATAAAGCACACCGCTTAAAAGGGCAAGTGACTGTGGTATAACAAGTTTTTTGGTGCCACTGTCCCTCAAAAGATACCAAAGGGCAACCGCCGTAAGCAGAAAGCCGTATGAGGCTACGGTATTAAAAGCACCGAGACCGAGCCGTGCAAACGCACCGCCTACGCTATTGTGACTAATACCGAGAGCAAGACCCTCCACAGAGGTTTTAATAAATCTTATTAAAAAGGCAAACAGAAGCAATGCCTTTAACACAACCGTTACCTTTTTATATTTTCGTTGACGGGCGTGCTTGTAGGCAATACCCTCACCGTTAAATGCAAGAAAGCCAAGAACCAACACCACGTAAAAGCAAATATTGGTAAGCTTTGAGGTAATGGACGAAAAAGCGTCACTACTCATACCGATAAAGGAAAGTGAATTGACCGCAAAAAGGAAGGCACTGCATATCATCAAAAGCTTTGAGGAATTGGATAAATATTCCGCGCGGGTCATTTCTTCACCTCCGTTTAAACGTCATAGTACGCTATGTTACAATATAACTATACCACAAATCAACCGTTTTTTCAACAAAAAGCCTTTACATTTTACAGTATGGTCACAAAAAAAACACCCTGAGTTTTTCAACTCAAGGTGTTTATATGAATTATAATTCTTTCTTCTGCTGAGCAACGCTAAGCTGTGCTTTAGCAAGTTGTTCAATAGCTTCCTTGTCACCTGACATAGCAAGCTTTGAAGCCTCCTCACGTCTTGCAACAAGTTCAACGTACATACGCTCACGCTTTTCACCACTAAGGTCGTAGAAGAGAATGGGGATGATACCTAAAAGACCTGTAACAGTGGGGATAATGGTTGCCATTGCGAAAAGACCGAACTTGGTGTCGTCAGTCTGTGCAGCACCCCTTGTGTAAGAAGAAATATCGTAACCGATAAGCTTCTTAAGCTGCAAGGAAAGTGCGGAGTTTGCAATACTTGCCATTTTCTTGGTAAGGTCTCGGGCAACTGAGGTCATAGCCTCGGTTCGGTAGCCGTTCTTCCATTCGCAGTAGTCCATTGATTCGTTGTACATTTCACTGGGAATAACTCGACGTACGCCCCAGAAGATCATATACGTTGCTTCCTTTAGCGCCATAATCACAATCATCGGTATCAGTTTTTTGTAAATACCGTTATGCTTACCGCCTATCATACCTATAAGGAATACGGGAATATCAAGGAGCGGCTGGCTCTTTGTACCTAAAAGGTAGAGAGTCTTGGTTGAGAAATGTCTTCTGAACCACGGTACCCATGAGAATGAGAAGGGGTTAATAACCGCACCGGGAATACCTGCAACCAAGGTCATTGAAGCAAAGTTAAGAACGTCTATGTAATAGTCGTTGATGCTACCGCCGACACTGAAGTTTGAAAGGGTTTCAGAAAGGGTCAGCAACAAGATGGGCTTGTTGTTAATAACGGACTTAATACCCTGCCATACACTGGGTGTTTCAACTGACTGCATAACTCGTTCACGAGTCATAACGCAGAAAATAAGCGAAGCAACACCACTAACGATAGCGGTAAAGTTACCCATAAACATAAAGGTTGAGGTATATGAAAGGTTGATAACCTTGTTACCAATTAAGTCAAGCAAAATTGTAAGAATCTGCTGAGGTAATTTTTCACCCAAAAGTCCCGAGAAGAACTCAGCCATAGTAATAAGCCTGGTTCGGTCAACAGGGTGTGGCGTTATGGTAGCCAACATACCCGTTTTGGAGATTGCTCGGAAGGTACCTGCACCCTCTCGCACAACGGCAAGAATGAAGTAGGTCAGGAACTTTGAGGTATCTCGGGCACCCTTACCCTTAAAGAGCATGGGCAATAACCAATAGAAGCAAGTACCAAGAGTACCGGGAATACCAAGTGCTACAAGGTAGGGCTTAAATTTACCCCAACGTGTACGTGTTTTTTCAACGATTGCCGCTGTAAAGATATCGTTAACAACGTCCCATATGCCGTTGAAAACATTTACGAATGTCTGTAAGTCCAAGTCAATCTGGAGAATATTGGTGATGAAACGGTCGTTAAAGCTGTCGATGTTGAAGCTCTGACACATATCGTACACAACGTACCATACGGTTTCCTTCATACCAACGTAACGACGGTTCTCGTAGATATATTCTCTTGACGCAGCCTCAGTGGACTGAACGGCTGTTTCCTGGACATCTATATTTTCTGTTGCCAAAAAATACACCCCCAAGGTCATTAATATAAGGAGTATAACATACAAAACCCGATTTTTCAAGACCAAAAAACCTTTTTGCTCAAAGAGAAATCAACCTTGTAACTTTCAACAAAACAACCGGCATTCTGTTGTGTATTTTTACCATTGGAAAATTAGGAATGAGGAATTAGGAATTAGGAATTGAGGGGCACTTAGTGTCGATTGTAAATGCAAAATGCAGAATGCATAAAAAAAACTGCACCGAGTATTCGGTGCAGTAACAATACTTTACATTAAAACCTTACTCAGGAATGTTTTAAGTCTTTCGGTCTGGGGGTTATTGAAAATCGCGTCGGGAGTGCCCTCCTCAGCAATAACGCCCTCGTCCATAAATATAACTCTGTCCGCAACCTCTTTTGCGAAGCCCATTTCGTGGGTAACAACAATCATTGTCATACCCTGCTTTGCAAGGTCCTTCATAACCTCAAGAACCTCACCAACCATTTCGGGGTCAAGTGCCGAGGTGGGCTCGTCAAAGAGCATAACCTGCGGGTTCATAGCCAATGCACGTACTATTGCAACACGCTGCTTCTGACCACCTGAAAGTGATGAGGGGTACGCATTTGCTTTATCCTCAAGACCGATTCTTCTGAGAAGCTCAAGGGCTGTTTCGTAAACCTCCTGCTTAAGGATTTTCTTTGTTGCTCTGTTATATTTTCTTTCCTTTTTCAATCGTTTCTTGCCAACGTAAATGGGTGCCATCATAATGTTTTCGATAACGGTTTTGTTGGCAAAAAGATTGAAGTGCTGGAACACCATACCCATTTTCTGACGATGAATATTAATATCCACCTTGGGGTCCGCAATATCAACGCCGTTGAAAATTACCGAGCCGCCCGTAGGGTCCTCCATACAGTTAAGGCATCTGAGAAAGGTACTTTTACCCGAGCCCGAGGGACCGAGAACAACAACCTTTTCACCACGGGTGATTACGGTATCAATACCTTTAAGCACGTGATTATCGCCAAAGGATTTCTGAAGACCCTTGACTTCAAGAATTACATTATTTTCTGTCACCTTTTCTCAGACTCCTTTCCATAATTTTAATACCCAATGAAATAAGGCAGATTACAACGATATAAACAACTGCCATTGCAAGATAGGGAATCATATATTCGTATGTACCCGCACCTATACGCTGGAATGCAAGGTAAAGGTCCATTGCGCCAACGAAGGAAACAACCGAGGTTTCCTTAACAAGGGCAATAAACTCGTTGCCGAGTGTGGGTAGAATGTTCTTGATTGCCTGAGGTATAACCACCTTCATCATAGCAGCAGAGAAGCTGAAGCCCACGGAACGAGCGCCCTCAAGCTGACCGGGGTCAACCGAAAGAATACCCGCACGCATAATCTCGGAAATGTAAGCACCACTGTTAAGACCAAAGACGATTACGGCTACCCACACCGAGGGAACACGAAGCCCAAACAGAGGAAGAAGAACGTAGTAGAACACAAGAAGCTGAACAACCATAGGTGTTCCGCGAAAAAGACCTACATAGAACTTACACACACTATCAAGAGCTCTTACAATTCGTTTGTATTTAGGCAAAACCCTTACTGTAGCAATAAGAGTACCTATAACAATACCGATAACAAGGCCAAGAACCGCAATTATCATAGTATTCTGCAAGCCCGTGATTACATCCCTGTAGCCACCCTTGTTTACCAGTATATCCCAGAAGGTTTCAAACCTCACTATAAAATTACCCATAATTTCACCTTTTCACAAAACAATGCCTTACTGTTATCAGCAAGGCACTGTAATTGCTATTCTGTTATAATCCTTATGCTTTAGCGTTGAAGTTTTCAACGATACGAGCAGCAGGAGCAGCGTCAATAACAACTGCACTGATGTTGCCGTTGATAAGGTCCTGAACTGCAAGAGCTCCACTTACGTAGCCCTTACCTGTTACTGCGAAGCCGTCAAAGCCCCAGCCTGCATCACCAAGAACGTAGTACTGACCTGTTGTACCGTTCTGGTAACCGATTGATGTGCTTGCATCGTAGCCCTTAAGAATTTCTTCGATAGCGGCTGCATCCTTACACTCATCGAATGTTGTATCGTCAGCCATAACGATAATCTTCTGAGAAGCCTCGTAGTAGGAATCAGTGAATGTAACAGATTTTGTTCTTTCTTCGTTGATTGTAAGACCTGCCATAGCGATATCACACTTATGTTCGCCTACAGAAAGACAAACAGAATCAAACTGCATATCATTGATAACAAGTTCAAGACCGAGCTCTTCAGCAAGAAGTGCTGCGATTTCCATATCAATACCGTAGAAAGCGTCACCCTCCTTGTACTCGAAGGGAGCGAACTCTGCATTTGTAGCAACAACAAGCTGGTCCTTAGAGGGGTCAAGCTTTGCAGAGTAAACCGCTGTGGGTTCACCGTCGCCGAAGTATTTGTTACAGATTTCGTCGAATGTGCCGTCTTCCATAATTTTTGCAATGAAAGCGTTTGTGTCTGCAAGAAGCTCGGGCTGAGCCTTGTCAACGCCGAATGCATACTGCTCGGATGTAAGCTCAATATCAATAAGCTTAACTTCTGTTGATTTACCGCAGGCAGCAAAGCTTGCCACCATTGCAAGAACTATAACGAGAGCGATAACTTTTGAAAGTTTTTTCATTTCTAAAACCTCACTTTTATTTTGGAAAATCAGTTTCCTGTGTGTGCATTATACAACCTGACACGTAAAAATGCAACACTTTTCAATAAAAAACTTATTAATATACATAAAAAGCCGTATATGTGTGAATAAATTTACACCGCTTAAGGAGATTTTAAATTAGATATGTACAAATCGGAGTGAATGATATATAATGGGTTGTGGTATTTCTTTAGTGAAGAAAAGAGGTAAGAGAACTACCCACCACCGCTACTGCGGTCCCCCTCCCTATTCCGGCAAAGCCGAAACAGGGATGATAGGCTTCGCGTTACTTTTACCTTATTTTATAATCGGCGTTAGCCCCGAAACTTGCCACTTGCCATTTGCAACTTGCAACTTGCAACTTTACAATCGGCACTTGTGCCCCTTTAATTACGCATTACGAATTACGAATTAAAAATCGGCTTGCCCCGATAATTTTGCATTTTGCATTCTGTATTCTGCATTTCAATGGAGGTTTGTATAATATGAAAAAGTTTTTATCGCTTCTTCTTGCGACGGTAATAATAATCACAAGTGCCGGTATGGTACTCGGTGCGAACTACAACGGCTTCGTTTACACCGCCAACGGTGACGGAACCTGCACCATAACAGGCTTCAACGATTTCCGTGCAGAGCTTGTGAACGTGCCCTCTGAAATAAACGGCTTAAAGGTAAGCGCCATCGGCAACGGCGCCTTCCAGACAAAAAACAATCTTCAGACCGTAAGAATTCCCGAAACCGTTACCTCCATCGGTTCAATGGCTTTTTACGGGTGCAAAAACCTCACCTCCGTTGTTATGGGCAATAACGTTAAATCCATCGGCGCCAAGGCTTTTAACTCCTGCACCTCACTTACTGAGGTAAACCTTAAAAATGCTGAGCTTTTGGGCGAATACGCCTTCTACGGCTGTACATCACTTCAAAAGATTTTTATGGGTACCGCGCTTAAGGTAATCGGCAAAAATGCTTTCAACAAATGTGCCGTACTTACCGAAATCAAAATGAGTGACACCCTGCTTTATATTGACGACTACGCCTTTGCAGGTGTGGGTGTAAGCACACTTAAATTCCCCGACACTCTTGGTTATATCGGCAACAGCTCCTTCAAGGGCTGTAGCACACTTTCAAGCGTTACCTTCGGCACGGGTGAGCTTAAAATTGCAAGCTATGCCTTTGAGAACTGTGTTTCACTTACGGAAATCACTATTCCCGAAAACGTAATCGAAATCGGCAGATGTGCCTTCGCATTACGTGAAACAGGCTCAAACGAGTTTTCACACAACATTAAAATCAATTGCGGTATGACGGGCGGTGCCTTAATCTACGCTAAAATTCACGGCTTAACCGTCACCATAAACGGCACCGAGCAGAGTTTTGAAAACTTCGGAGATTACGACGGTGACGGCTCTGTTACCACAAAAGACGCTCACGCTCTTTTACGTGCCGCCGCTTGTCTTATACCCTACCCCGACGAGGATACGGTTTTCTTATGCGATATGGACGGCAACGGTATCATTGACACCTACGACGTAAAAATAGTCCTTAAAATTGCTTCGGGCTTAGTCTGATTTTCTGACTATGATGCCCTCGAAGCCCGCTTTCTTTAATTTATCAAGATGACTCTGTGCATTCTTTTTGGAGCTGAATGCACCTGTCTGAACAGTGTATAACGTCTTCGCTTCGGCGGAGGCGTTTGTTTTTTTATCTTCAGGAAGGCTCACGCCGTAATAATCGCAAACACCCTTGGCAATGGCTTCACCGATTCGGGTGGTGTTTTTAATAATAAAATCCGAGCCCTCCTTTGTATCGTGGAACTCTGCTTCAACGTAAACCGCAAGACCGCTTGTGGCTTTGCACTCGTAAAAATCAGGCTTTACAATAAGACGCTCGGCACTTTTGCCCGGTGTAAGGGGCGCAAGTCTGTTATAAACCGACTGACCCGCCTTCTTACGCTCATCCGAAAGGTCGTAAAGTAAAATCTGCGTACCACCCGTTACGTTATGCTTTGCGGTAGCATTAGTGTGAATGGCAACGTGCATATCTGCTTTATAATCGTTACTCTCCCTCACCCTTTTGTACATATCGTCGTCATAAGTGCACTTGACTTCAAAACCCGCTTTCTTGAGATAATTCACACAAGCCTTTGCGATTTTGTGGCATTGCACTTTTTCATTTGTGTTCCCCGTAGCGTAAAGGTTGCCCTTCTGGTTACTCGGGGAAATATATATTCGTTTAGCCAATAAAATCCTCCTCAAGAAATCTGATATCCGCATCACTATAATACGTCATTGCCCGTTCACTGTCACTGAAGCCCTCGGTGGTGGGGTCAACCACCACACCCGCAAGGGCAAGTACGTTGACACCCATACCTATAAGCTCTAAAAGCTCGTTTTCGCTTACGTCGGGAACAACACCGAATAGGCTCAGAGCCTTGTAAACAAGTGAAACAAGAAGCACCGACACACTGATTAAAAAGGTTTTATTTTTAAGCCTTGCTTTGATATTAAGCATCATAAAAAATCACTCCGTAATATTATTTTCCTTGGGCAATAATGAAACAAGCTCCTCGTATTTGTGCTTGATTTCACCGTTGCCACCGTATTTTATATATTTTTCACCTGCGGCAATACGCTCCGACAGGGGCATTTCGTGGGACATAATTGTGAGTCTTTTAATGGAAAGGTAGTTATCGAGGGAATGCTCGTTGGTTTCCTCAATCCACCTTTCGCATTTACGTATGAATTTATAAACCTTAACAAAGGTTGCAATTATAATCCCAAGAGCCGTAAAAAGGGACGCTATAAAAATTATGGTATTAGCCATTTCCGTCACTCTCCCCGTAAGGGATTGAAGCCTTGACCTTTTCAACGAATTCAAAATACTCGTCGAACTCCTCGGGCTTCGTATCCCTCTGCCTTAAAATGGCAATTTCGTCATCAAGGGAGTATTTTTGCCTTATTGCCGATACAATCGCTTCCTTTCGGGTGGGGGCCTCACAAAAGCCCTCTGCCTCAGAAAACTCCTCGGGTGTCATATCCCTGTATACGCCGTTTTCAAGCACCTTCATCATTTACGCACCCCCCACAAGGTAATTGTCGTGCCCTCAACGAAGGTCTTTGCAGTACCCGTGGTAATAACGAATTTAAGACTGTTTATATTTACAGTTTGCCCCACAGGAACGGGCTGACCTACAAGATTCGTAATATTATTATTCGGGAAATTAGTCGTACTCGCTATAGTACCGTTAGGAGCAACAAACAACCCACCGTTACCCTCGCCGTAGTTGTCGTAACGACAATTCCATTTTCTTAGCGTATTAAGAAAGTAAGCATTCAATGCACCAATCATCATTGTGCCGCCCGCTTGTATGTAGAGCTTACCATTAGCGCCGTCCGTAAGACCAATAAGCACGTCGCAGTAAAAGTCCGTAAGCTCAAAGGGCTTGCCGTTACCATCCTTGGTAATTGAAATAGTGGTGGGTAAATTACCGTCCTCGTCCGCTTCGACCACCACGGTAGAAATCCGTTCAAACACCTTGGGTTTGCTCTCACCTGCTTGTTCAAGTGCCTCGCTAAAGGCATTCAATGCCTCATCCATTGCCAAAGCACCGTACACCTGTTGGTTGGTGTGCTCCTCATCCACGGCAACCGTGTCAACAATTGTGATGTCGGGACCCTTTTCAGCCTCAACCAAATCATAAACCGCCTTAGCACTTGGGTATTGGTCGTGGGTGGAGCTTTCGGTTATGGCAGATATTTTATTTAAAGCCTTTTCATGACCCTCCACCTTTTCAAGAAGGGCTGTTCCGAACTGATGACAGTATTTTTCATATTCACCTACGGTGGGGTTTTCCTCTACGGCAACCTCGTCAGTATACGAACCCTCGTTGACGTAAAACGCCGTGGGCTTGGGCGAATACATAAGTTCAACGCCCTGCACACTTTCTTTATAAGCATAAACGCCCAAAACAACCGTACCCTTCGGCAGGGTCGGGATAATACACTCACCCTCCTTAACAGGCACGGGAATATTATTGAACGCCGCCGTAACCGTAAGGCTTTTAAATTCCTCGGGTAATTGAAGCTCACACAGGTTAACGCCTCTTTCCCCTGCATTCACAGGGGTATATTCGGTAATTATAACCGTATCCTTTGTTACTTTTACCTTCATTCAATCACCCCTTAGTATGCTTTTGATATTTAGCCGCAAGGTATTCCTGATAGCTACCGTATGTGGCAGTAAGCTTTGATGAGCCGAATTCCTTTTCAGTAAGAATACTGTAATCACCCGTTCTTGTGCAGTATTCAGCGTAGGTTACAGGGGGCGTGGTAAGATTACTGTCGGAGGTCTTCGAGCTTTTCTTTGAAGAAGAGCCACCCGACGAGCCACCTGAGCCACCCGAGGATTTACGGGAATATTCCCTGTCCTTGTTTGCCTGGTCACGCTTTGCCTCGGACTCCTTAAAAGCCATTTCCTGCTGAAATTCCGCCCTGTCCTGAGCGTCCTGATATTTTTTGAATTCATAATCACGGTCACTTTCCCAAGCGTCAACCTCCGCAAGGAACTCGTCGAACTCCGCATCGGACATTGAGGTAAGCTTGTCAAGAAGGTACTCACCGTCCGCATAATAGCCCTCAAGCTCACCAAGGTATTTGTCGTAGGCGTCACCCTCAAGAGAGCGAAGCAGAGTCACGTCCTCAAGCATTTTGTCGCCCTTATCCGTATACTGAATGTAGGCTCTGTCACGTAAATCAAGTGCCACGTCGTTAAGACCGTTCAGGTACTCGTCGTAAGCCTCGTTACCTGCCGTCACGGCGTAGGAGTTGGCGTAACCACCCGTAAGTGCCGTGGCGTTGCCCACCGTGTCCATCATAGCCTTTTTGCCGTTCTGAGCGTACTGCTCACGGTACTGCTGATAAAGTGGGTCCGCATTAAGACTGTATGAAAAATCCTCACGGTTGAGAATGTCGTTAAGAAGGCTCTCAATCTCGTCGGAATATTTGCTTTCGTATTCCTTGGGCTTTCTTTTCTCCCAATTGTCAAGCTCCGCCTCTGCCGACTGCACCGCCTGACTTTTTT
The DNA here is from genome assembly GCA_017550105.1 of Clostridia bacterium. Taxonomy (GTDB): domain Bacteria; phylum Bacillota; class Clostridia; order Oscillospirales; family Acutalibacteraceae; genus DTU089. Next base: position 12,985 of record JAFYLQ010000021.1, read on the forward strand.
CATATTCAGGTCTTGGCTCGGTGGTCTTTTTGGTAGTGGTTGTTGCAGTTGTTTTACTGCCCGAGCTTTTCGAAGTCGTGGTCTTTGACGTGAGACTGCCCCATGTATTTTTACCCACAATACCGTCCACCTGAAGCCCGTTTTTCTTCTGATAATCCTTTACGGCAGCCTGAGTTTTGGCACCGAACTGACCGTCAACTGCAAGTGAATAGCCGTTGGCATTTAATACCTCCTGCAATTTTTTAACGTCGGCACCCGACGAACCGTAAGAAACAGTTGAATAAGCTATTTTTATCACCTCTTTAAATTATTAACATATATAGCATCCGCTAAGGTAAATTTGTGTACCTGCGGAAATTGTGTTTTCGGGACGGACGACAATCTCGCCCGTATTCTGAATGCCCCCTAAAGCCTTTACATCCGATGAAAAGTGCACCACGCATTGCAGGGGTGTAAAAAATGCAGGAGCCTTACCCGTAGCACCTGCCACAACGTGGCTTGTATTTGCCGAAAGCTCTGTAGCCGTCTCAAGGCGAAGCCCGAGCCACACCATTTTCAAGGGTGGAATATGCTTTGCGGTGCAAAGAAGATTTTTTGCCTTATCGGTGGTTTCCACACTCAGGTCATCGAAGTTAAGCTCACCGCCCACACTAAGGCTTCCCTGAATATCCACGTCCCAAGCAACGGAAAGCTCGTTCTCATTTTCGGCAAATTTGCCGAAGGCAGCACCATTACCACCACGGCGTATATTAAAAGGAATATGAGCAACACCAACGGAACGGATAAACTCAACGTAGTCCTCGCAAATTTCATCAATAGCCCTGACTCTCACCTCGTAGGATGAGCTTTCCTCAATATCACCGCCGAAAATAACGGGTGATGAGTTCACGTAAACGTCCCCGTAGTAGCTCTCGTCGGGAGCTCTATAACCCACCATTACCTCGTAGGTGTTTTTAGAATTAAGGTCACTGTAGTTAAAATCGTAATGCATAATCAGGTATTTGCCCTGATTGTTCAGGGTGCCGTCCACATCGCACCGCTCAATGCTTTTAATATTAACGTCGGGCTTTTGGTAATCGCACACCGTTATGGTTTTAGTTTTTTTAACCGCAAAGCCACGACTGTCCTTAAGGGTAACACTCACGGTGAGCACACCGCTTTCAGTAATTTCAAAGGTGGCGGGGGCACTTCTTTTTGAAACGCTACCAAGGGTAATGCTCACGCTCTGAAGCGTGGCGCCGTATTTAAAGGTCACGTCACTCAAATCCACCTTCAACTGACTGACACCCTTTATGTATTCGTCAATGCCCGTTGAAACACCCTTATTAATACGCTCCAAGGCAATACCGAATTGGGGTGTAAAATCGGCACTTGCAGGCATTGTAAATGGAATGCTTTTGGTGACGGAGCCTATCTGCACGCCCTTGTTGTAGGTTTTAAGAGTTATTTTCAGGCTACCCTTGGCAGAGGTGGTAACCTGCTCAGCCCAATTAACAGGGATTTTAAGCGTGTATTCACTCGCACCCGCACCCATATCCGTACTTGCACTCGCATTCCCCACACTCCAGATAAGTCTGTGGGTAAAGGTCTCGGAATTTGACTCAACACTCACCTTAAGGCTACCCTCGGGACTGATACTTGAAGCCGAAAGGCTAAGCCCCGAAGCCCTCGGTATGGCAGTACACTTAAATTCACAGGTAACGCTACCACCCGTAAGATTGGTGCTACCGATGGTGAACTCACCCTTAACGGGAAGGCTCAGTGTACCGTCCGAATTATGTGTGACGTTGCCCGTCCATTGAGCAAGGGTCACGGTAGCGCCGTTTCTTGTGTCTATGGCAAGCTTTTTGTTCACCTTAACGCTACCGCCCACCGTAAGCCTTGCGGTGTTAGAGTCCTCCGAAAGGTTGTATGCGGAGGCCGAATAACCGTCGTTTCGTTTAAGCAGAAGCCTTGCGGTTACGTTGCTCGTATTACCGCTTACGTTCTGTGAATTCTGCGAAAGTGCAATCCACAAATCATATTTACTGCCCGAAGCACCCGAGCATTTGCCATAATAATTAATTCCCATCTATCCACCTCACCTCAAGTCCGTTTCGGGTAGTATCAAACAAAAAATACCCGTCGTTGGAATTACCTATTTTTAAAAAATCAAGAATCTGAGCATTTGTAATGTATAAAGCGGAGCCCGAAATATACGCAACCTCCGTAACTCCCTGATAAAACGAAAGCTTATCGTTTGTAAAGCGTGCCTTCACGTTACTGTCGCTTCTGCCGATTTCAATGCCGTAAATACCCGCCTCAAGCTCACCTCGTCTGATGTACACGTTAAGGGATGAAACAAGCTCACTCACCTCACCCCCAAGACTCGACAAATCCGCCGAAACCTTGCTTACACTTTCCGAAAACTGCTCGGTTACGTTGTTGGCAGAGGCGGTAATTTGTGCACTTACCCGAGCCTCAAGCTCATCGGCACCCTCTTTGGTAACGTACAGATTTTCCACCTGCGCATTTATTGCCTCCGCCTGTACTGTTAGTTCCGCCCTTGCAGTGCTTTTGTAGTCCTCAAGGTCCTGCGAAAGAGCCTCGGTGTTTTCCGCCTGAAGACCTATACTGTCGGCAGTCTGATTAAATTTAGTTTCAACCTGTGCCGAGTACTCGCCGAACTCCGACTTACCCACGAAGTCACCCGTCACCCTTTGCAGAACGCCCTTTTCACTCTGCTCAATTGCAAGGGTATAGTCCTTTTCGATTTCCTCGGCGGTGCTTAAAATTTTCTCCTTTAATTCCTTGAATTTTTCACGACTTTCCGTACTCAGTGCACCTGCAACCGCACTTTGATTTTTGCTCAACTGCTCAACCCTGCCTTCAATGGCACTCATCTCACCCTGAGTCTTTACCTCAAGAGCGTGAGCAAGAGCCTCGTTCAATTCATAAAGGTAGTTTTTAAGAAGCAAAAATCTGTTGTCAGTGGAATATTTAACCGAGGTTAGGTTTGGTACGCTCAGATTAAGGTCATACATTCAACTCACTCCCCGATTCAATTTTTCTTGAAACACTGTAGATTTTCACGTCACCCACACCCTGAATGCGCATTCTCAGGTGGTCGCACCTTGGGGTGATAAAGGGCAGGTGCATGGAGCCCGTTTTATCAAAGGCTCCCTCCCACAGCTTTTCCCATTTACCGCTACTGTCATACTCAAGCCACACCGAAAGCCTTGCGCCCTTTGTACCCGCAAGTCTCAGAGAAAGTGCCGAGTAATATTTATTCTCGGGAAGCCCCATACCCCACAGACCGCTTTCGTAGGTCCAACAAAAGTCATCCTCCACGTTAAAACCCTTAAGCTCACCCGTAAACGAGCCGTAGGGATTTTCGCCGTCTATAAGACCCAAACGACAAGTATCACCGTTACGCTCAATAAAATACAGATTACAGTTGTTTTGTGTAAATTCTTTTATATCAATATTATCCTCTCTGAGCCACAGAGCCTTGTCCTCGTCATAAACAAAAAGATGGCGGACGTCGTTTCTGTCGGACACACACAGGTAGTACCTGCTGAAAAGCGACCCTGCCACAGCGTCCTTGTAATAGGTGTCACCCAGAGCATTGGAAATACAAACGGGCACACCGCCCTCGTAAGCACAAACACCGCCCACGGATTTATAATAAAGGGTCTCGTTAAGGCACACCACCGACCGATAAGAGCCCTTCTGCACACCCCTTATATACGAGGTCACCACCGTATAGGGCGGGTTCTGACCGTAGATTTTGTGAACACAGTTTTCTTTAAAGAAAAGCAGATATCCCCTGTAGCCCACGGCGGCGGTAAAGTCACCGTCACTTCCCACGCTCACGGCGTAGGAGTCCTGCGAAATACCCGTGAAGTAATTAAAATTTGTGGGGTCACCTAATTTGGAAGCGTAAATTTCATTGTTTTTCGAGGAGCAGCCCCAAAGCCTGTTGCCGTACTCACACACGAAGTCCATATCGGGCAATTTGCGCTCAGCCTTAACGGTTGTAGTAAGGCTCAGAGCATTGTCAATAAGCCCCGTAATCACAATAAAATCATCACCCTTGTGGCGGATAACGTGTGCGCCGTCAAGCCCCGCACCCTCAAGACCCGAAAGCACTACCCCGTCACCCTCGTTAAATGCCACGCCGATACCCACACTATTGATTCTTACGTAGGTTGTGGCAAGCTCCTGCCACAGATTAATCGTTTCATAAAACTGCTTAAGAGTGTGATTATCGCCCGAGGTATCAAGCCACAAATCCCCATCCTTGGGTTCCTCCGGCGGTGAGGGTGACACCGCATAATTTTCATATAAATCTCCGTGGGCACGGCAGGTGCCGAGGGTTACCTCACCCGTGCTTTCAAACTCTGCCTCCAAGGAGCCGTAGTCCGAAAAATCCTCTGTATTAACGTAGACCTTGTCGGGGAAAATAAGAAGCCTTGCACCCATCGAAACGAATTTTCGTTCCTCGGTTATGTCGGGAAAAAGAAGCTCCGTAACCCTTTCACCGCCATAGTACAGTGAGCCGTTATTTATGTAAGCCACCTGCTCTTTAGCAAATAACCCCTGAAGCCCCTTACCGCTTACATTAAAGAACACTCGCCTTTTACGTGGTGACAAGGCAGGGAACGAGCCGAAACCCGCATTCTGCGTAAACGAAAAGGCGTTTTCGTCAATGCACAGGTTGTTTTCGTAGCCTTTGAATTTGGTTATGATTTCACGGTTGTTATAAAGCTCCGTCAGCCTTGGCTTATACATAAATATCCCCTGCCTTTATCTCCGCTTGCCTGAGCACCGCCTGATTTCTGTTTATGTAATTATTCAAATCCCTGTACGTGTTATTAAAAAGCAATGCCGAGTTATTGAAACGGGCTATTTCCCCATTCATATAATCAAGCTTCATATTAAGATACGTGGAATAAATCTCGCTGAATTCATCGGGGGCCTTAAGAACCGTGTCAAGGGGAGTTGAAATATCGTAGCCTTTAAAAGCAACGTCCCCTCTCGGCACAGTAATCTCCGAGCTGATTTTGTAATCCAACTGTGAAAGCCAACGTATTTTTTTAGCCACGTCAACAGAGTTACTACGCTCGGAATCAAAAATCTCAATTGCATCTCTCAGTGTCATATAACCCCACCTTAAAGAGAGATATTTGCATCAATATACGCCGCCGAAACCGCCGCCATATTCTCACTGTTTTTAATTACCTCCGCAAAGCGCTCGGGAATTTCAACGGTCTTACCCGTCTGAACGAGTATACGCTCACCGTTCACCGCAACGAAACGCTCCGTATCATTTCTTGATGTTTTGGGAATAAAAACGCTCACAAGCTTTTCCTTAGTATTTGCCATTTATATACACTCCTTTTTTGTGCGGGGCACCCTTTCGGGCACCCCTTGAATATTAAAAATTAAATCAGTTAGCCTTAGCGGTAGCACTGAATGCGGAACCGCTTTCGATTCTGATAAGGTATTCCTCAACAAGTCTTTTGGCAGTCTTAAGACCCTTCCAGCCGATTGAGGAGCGCTGATTAAGGGGGTCGTTGCCGTAGCCCTTCTGCTTAACGATGTGTTCAATACCGCCACCGTTGACACTTGTAACACCGTAGGCATCGGCACCCATAATAAGGGTTGCAAACACGGCACAGCCGCCTGCACCCTCGTTCCAGATTTTAGCCTCGGTGCTTTCTACAAAACGAACACCGCCGAGGCAACCAATTTCACCCTTAAGCATATTTTCGGGAGAGGCATATTTCTGCACCTCCATCCACTGATTACCCGCCTCCTGCATAAGGTCGTAGGCAACGTAGGGGTGAATAATGCCCACGTAGTAGCCGTCGATTTTGGGGGCATTCATAGCCTTAAGCTCTGCCGCCGCCTTAAAAACGTCCTTAACGCGAAGAAGTGCGGTTTTATCAATGGCACCACGTGATGTAACTGCAGCCTCGGTGCCGTCCGCAGAAACCTTGGGGCAATAAAGCACGTTTGTACCGCCCACGATTTCGTTTCTTACAATTGTGTCCATAGTAAGACCCGCCTGTGAAGCCAACTGCTTTGTAGCCTCAACAATGGTGTTGTCAACTGCAGTAAGCTCAAGAAGGTCGGTCTGCTCAATGTAGTCACCGTACTGCTCAACTGTGGCGCTAACGCTTGAAACGTTAAGCTTGTTGCCCGTGGGTGTTACGCCCTCTGTAAGGGGTGTAAGCGCCTTGGGAAGTGATGAGAACCTACGGAACTCAATAATCTTACCGCCGTTTTTGGGAATATCACGCTTCTGACCGAACTGGTCGTGAACAAGGTAGGGTGAAGCGAGGGTAATAAGAGTCTTGTCATAAAAGGTTTTCATTTCCGCAGAAAGTGATTCGGAGGTAGTTTTGTTCACCTCGTCACCTGCGGCAAAAAGCTGAATATTAAAAATATAGTCTGTCATAAAAATTCCTTTCCGATGGTGCTAAAAGGAGATACTTGCACCATTCTCAACCTGTTTTAAAATTTTAAGAATATCCTGTGAGGTCAGGGAATTAACGTCAACAGAGGTAACAACCGCACTTTCGGAGGAAACGCCGTTTTCAAGGGGACGTCTGCCCTTGGCTTCGATGCCCTTTACAACCTGCTCACGAACTCTGTCGGCGGTGTAAGCCATAGCACCCGAAAGAATTTCATCCTTGTGCACCGTCTCATAAGCGGCTTTTAAGGGAGCACCACCCAAAAGAAGCTGAGAAAACAGCTTACTTCCACGAAGCTCATTTCTTAAATCAAAGTCGGGATACGTATTTTTCACCTCGTCGCTTTGTTTAATCCAATCACTGATTCTGCCCCTGAGTGTGCTAACCCTTTGCGCCTTCGTCACCCTTTCGGTCTGTTCAATCGGCTTTTCAATAAAATCAATAAGAGTATTTTCATTACCGCTTTCAACTCCGTATTTTTTCAATAGTGACTCCACAAGGGGTGAAACACGCTCCTTGTACTCCTCAAGCTCCTTAGTCTGTTTAAACCTTTTGTCGATAATTGCCTGTGTCTTTTTCGTAAACTGCTCCTTGAATTTACCGCTTATTAATTGGTTAAATTCATCGTCAGTGCTTACGATTTCGGCACCTGACTGCCCGGCGACGGCATTTTCACCGCCCGATTCCCCGTTTACCGCTTCCGTGCCCTCACCTGCAAAAAGCTGCAAATCGGGAGTGTACCATAATTTTTTCATTTTGTTTTCCTTTCCTTTAGAAAATGTTTATCCATCGTCTTTCCGAAGTGTCATTAAGATATATCTTTATATAAAACCCAAAGGGTTTATTAACTATTCCATTACCACGTAGTCGGGGTAGCTTTCCGCCAGCATCATAAAGCCCGTTAAAAAGGCATCAATAATCCCCTCGGTACGCTCCTTTGAAAAATCAAACTTTTCGATTTCAAAGTAGGCATAGCCGTCACGGACAATATTACGGTGAAGCCTTAGTCTGCCGAGGCTCTCCTCGTCAAGGACGGAGTTTATAAGTGCACCCACAAGGGTGGATATCCCTGCACAAACCACGTCCTTACCCGAGGTGGCAAAGCCACTGTGACCCTCAACACTCAGAAGTATTTTTCCGTAGTATTCTCTGTAGCAAACCCGTGTCAAAGCCTAATCCCTCCGCCACTGAGCTTAGCCGCAAGGGCTTCCTTACCCTCAAAATCCATCATACTTATGGCAATAAGTGCCTGTTGACGAAGCTCGGGATTAAACATACCCGCGTTATATAACTGTAATGCAAGCTCGTTCTGACTGATTTTTGAAAAGGGACTTGCCTTTTCGGCGCTTACCTTAATATCAAACACGGGCTTTCTTGAGCCCAACTCAATACCGAAGGTGCTACCCTGATTTTTAAGTCTGATGGCGGAATTATCATAGGAAATAAATTCCTGCTCACCGTTCTCCCCAAGGATTCTGAAAAATCTCGGCTCATCGTAAAATTGACGTATAAGCTCCACCGCAAGATTATTAAGCTCTGAAAAGGCTCTGTAGCCGCCCTTAACCATATCACGGGTAAGCTTACTGCCCGCCTCCTGCAATGCGGCAATAGCCGATGCGGCGGTAACACCGCTTGAAACACCGCCCTGTGAAAAATCACGGTTACCGCTTGTTTCCTTAAGCTCGTCGATTTTACTGTTGAGAATACCTAAATAAATTTCGGGAATGCCCGACATACGGATTTCCCTGATACTGTCCTCACCAAGGTTGCTACCTGAAACGTGAACGAAATTATTGCTCCAGTCCGCAAACTCCTCCTCGTTAACAGCACCCGAGGAATTAATAAAATATCGGGGATTTGTTGCCATGGTGGCATTCTTTACAAGGGCGTTGCCAAGTAAATCAATCTGCTTCTGAGCGTCCTTCATAATGTCGATGTAGCCGAAGCCACAGGGTGTGCCCTCCTCAACAAATAGGGAGTCAAAAACAAAGGGATACTGACCGTGGTCGTAAAAACCCCTGTCCGCATATTCGGGGTCGTTTTCCGAGGCATACAAAAGCTCGTTGTTGCAAATTTTACAGTAATGCACCGTCTCAACACCGTTTTTAATGACCTTGTAATAGCGGTCAATAACCGCACTTTTTTCCGAGGTATCAATATTGTCGTCGAATACGTATTTTGCAATCTCTACAGATGACGAGCCAAGCTTACCCTCAAGCTGAGGATAAAGACCGCACAAGGTGTCGTTATCCGTAAGCTCCACGTGGAATATATTTTTACTTTTCTGAACGTCCTTGATACCGGGCTCCCAGAAAAGATTAAGCACGTCCACCTGCCTGATTTCAACGTCGCCCAAGCCGTTATTCTTCAAGGGATTCCAGAAGATACCGTAAACGGCTGTACCCGCCTTAAGCTTGTACCACCATGCGTCGCTATAGATTTTCTCAAAGCCGTTACGCTCAAAAACCACGGGCAGAATCTGTGAAAGAACCCTTGCGGCATTCTCGTCACTTTTCTCACGGGGCAGGCAGGTAACCGTCGGGTAATTATCCATAGCGTCCGCATGCTTGTTGGCAATTGAGTTAAAAAGCCACGCCGATGCATTTTTATCACCCTTGTCACCCCTTAACTGCTCCCAATGTCGCATTTTAAACCACTGCTCATTGTCAACAATTCTGTTTTCGAGGGCGGTTTTGCCCTCCTTGTATTTTTTAAGAATGCCTAAAGCCTTCTCAACCTCATCCTTGCCGATAACACCCCTTGTACCGATTGCCTCGACAGGCTTCACCTTTTCATAAGTCTTTTTATTTTTCTTCATATTTTCTCCTTAAATAGTCCTGTAGCGCCCCTTATTCAGGTCAAGTGGGTCGTCACCAAGGACTGCATTTTTCTTTTTATAAGTGGGTGCAATGGGTCTTGCCATACACATATATCTGACCTCGTCCGCAACGTGGTCCTCGCCCGTGGTGTCAAGGTCCTCGGGATTTGTGTTACTGAATTTAAGCTCGGGCACAGTTCTTATAAACCCCTTGCAGGTGTTAAACACATACATCATCGGTATGCCGTTATCATCAAAGCTTAATCTGTAATGAACCTGCATCCAACCGGGAAGACGCTTGTTGTCACCCTTGGTAAAATAAATGCCGTTTCTGACGGCGGCTTCAATAATGGCTTCACCCCTTGAGGCATCCCATATTGAAGGGTCCGCAACCCCCTGAATATGCTTGTTTTTTAACCATCGGTGGGTGCTTTCAATTTCTGCAATCTCCGAAAATATTTTCTCGGGCGGCCACTTAACACCCTCGTTGGGTGACTTGGTACAGCCGTAAAGCTCAAGTATGCGGTAAAGTCTGCCATCGTAGTCCACCGCCCACCAGGCGCACGAAAAGGGCTTTGCATAGCCGAAGTCAAAGGAACGGTATATGAGCCAATCACTCGGTATTTCAAAGGGCTCAATAACGTGTGTAAAGGTGCCCTCCCTGTAATTATCGGGCACGTCGCGGAATTCCTCAAAAAACTGACCGTCAAAAATATCCCAATTACCAAAGCGGTGAGCCTGACGGAGTTTTTCGGGAAGTGAATCAAGCACCTTAACGTACTCGGGATTGGTTTTCATAAGCACCGTGTTATCATCAATGGTAGCGGGTATGAATACGTAATCCTCAGGGTCCTCACCCGCCTCGTAGCGCCCCTTTACAAAAAGACGCTTAAACCAGTTGTGACCCACGCCACCGGGGTTCCCCGTAAAGTACATACGGGGCTTAAAATCCTCACGGGTGGTACGGTTACAGGTCATCAGAAACTGAATCTGCGTAAAGGTGAAATGGGTGCATTCCTCAACCCCTATTACGTCGTACTCCTGACCCTGATACTGATAAATATCGTTTTCCGTGTCGCAGTAGCCAAGGCGGATTCGTGAGCCGTTCGGGAAAATGAACGCCCTTTCGTCACGCTTGTACCGTGCAATGCCGTTAAGAAGTGACAATAGGGGTAAAAGGTGATTTTCACGAAGCTCGGGCAAGGTCTTACGAAGCAGAAGCAATTTAAGACCGCTGTATTGAAGGGCAAGAAGCACGAATTTCGTTCTTAAAGCCCAAGACTTACCGCCGCCTCTGGCACCCCCGTAGCCGATAAATCTTTTTGTGCTTTCGAAGAATTCTTTTTGCTTTTCATTTGGGGGTGAAATAACAAGCTCCTTCATCGGCTCCACTCCTGAAGTTGTTTTTCAAGCTTTATAATTACGCCCTCCGAAGCCTGTGCCGTACCATCGCAATTTTCAAGTAAATCATAAAGTTCCCTCAATGCACTTACGCTTTCCTTCAGAAATTTAGCGTCAATTTTGGCTTCGCCCGTAGCCTTAAAATTCTTACGGGCACGTTTGATAATATCGTCAATAAGTGCGCTCATATTGTTGGTTGCCGATGAAACTCGTTTGTATTTATCGTCAGTCTTTTTTTCTCTCAAGACTTTAAGCCCCTTTCGTAAAGAATGGAAAGATTTCGGTAATGACTGCATTTTCTCCCGCCCGAGGTACAACAAACCGACTCCTCGTAATTTCTTTTTAAAAAATTACTTGTGAATTTGTGCAAGCACTCGGTGTCCTTCAGAACGCCCTCGCAGGCAATAAAGCCGTCGCCCTCTTCAATATAAAAAGGACAGTCAATTCTTCCTTCAATTAATTTTGACATTTTTCTTGTACCTCCTGTACTATTATTGGTATTGACATTAATATGAAAATGGTTTATATTATTCCTGTAAGTTGTACAGATTTCCGAACCGCAATTCTATTATAGTACAGGTTTCTGTACTTTTCAACCTCAAAAACAAACATTTGTTCGTTTTGCAAATATTTGTAACTTTGCACAAAAACAGGGGGCTTCCATTGTGAATATGTATGAAAAAATCATAGGATTATGTAACGAAAAGGGCATAAAGGTGGCAGGCTTGTGCAAGGCAACGGGCATTCCCAAGAGTACGCTATCCGAATTAAAGCAGGGCAGAACCAAAACCTTATCCACTCAGACTCTCAGCAAAATAGCCCAGTACTTTAACGTATCACTGGGGTACTTTGACGAAAACTTTGACCCTGTTGAGGAAGTCCGTGACGAACTTTTTGAAAAACGAAAACTGCTTTTTGATATGTCAAAACGAGCAACCGAGGACCAGCTTGACACGTTTTTAGTAATGTTTCAGGCGTTAATAGATAAGGAGAACGAATAAGCCGAATGAGCCGTATTGTAAGACAAATAAAAATGCCGCTGACCATCAGGGCGTTTACCCTACCCGATGCCAACGGCGACTTTAATATTTATATTAACCAAGACTTATCCGACGAGGCTAAGCGTAAATCCCTCGCCCACGAATACCTCCACATTGAAAACAACGATTTTCAAAAAAACGAATTCGCAAGAATTATTGAAAAAGACGGCTGACAAACGTCAGCCGTCTTTTTCAATGCGTAATTCGTAATGCGTAATGCGTAATTATTGGGGAAGCTTTGCTTCCGATTCTAAAATAAAGTAAAAGTAATGCGAAGCCTCGCCTCCCTGCTTTAGGAGGGAGGGGGACCGTCGTCAGACGGTGGAGGGTCCCTAGCCCGAAAAAGTAAACTCTACAATAAAACAAAACGGGTCAGGCAAGCCTGACCCCTACAGTAATTTATTGTTTTGCATCAACTTATTTAAAATTCGGAAGCGAAGCTTCCCCGAAACTCCTCATTCCTAATTCCTAATTCCTCACTACAAAATCCTCCGCAAAGCGGAGGATTTTTCCTGTTATTCGCTCAATATTCATTATTTTTTCATTTCAGCAAGGTCACGGTAGTTAATTAATTGTATACCGCAAGCCTTAATGTGCTGAAGTGTCTGTGGGTCTGAGAAAAGCTTGTGCTCCCACACACGGCGGTGCCATGCACCTGAGATACCCTTAAGCTCCTCGCTTTCAAATGCGGGGTGAATATAGGTCTCGGTAATACCGTTGGGGAATGAGCGATAAAGCTCGTAAATGTATTCCTTAAAATTCTCATAAGAGTCGTTCTGAGGTCCGTTCCACTCACCGGGAATAAGGAAGTCGGGCATTGCCACACCATTTGCCTTTGCAAATTCAAGAACCTTGTCATAGAACATCTTAATCATATCAAGGTCAATCTTAACCGCAAGGGTGTCGTTAGCAAACATCTGAGGTACGAAGGTACCGGGGAAGCGGAAGGGAAGCCCATACTCCCCTGCAATTGCAAGGGTAAGGTTAAGAAGCTCAAAGCGGCCTGTTTCAATGCCGTAAAGTGAGCCCATGTGGTTGTCAATATGTGAGGGAGTCACACCAAAGGACTTAAAGCGTTCAATCTGTGCGCGGATTTCCTTTTCAACCTGCTCAACGTCGCAGTTTTTCTCAAAGGCGTCGGATTCGTAATACATAAATCCCTCGTCGTCACGAAGTGAGCTTGTGTCACCCTGGGCAATGGGGCTCCATCTGTAATTACCCCACTCACTTGTAAAGGTAAGGTGAACGCCCACAGCGTATTCGGGGTGAGCCGCCGCCCATTTACCCGCCTCCTTAGCCCAACAGCAAGGAGTCATAATTGTAGCGGAGGTAATACCGCCCTTCTGAAAAAGGTCTGCAACGGCACCGTTAGCCGCATGGCACATACCAAAATCGTCTGCGTTAATAATCAAATACTTATCCATATTTAAAAATCCTCCCCACTTATATCTTATTTTTTCTTGTTATTTGCTTCCTCAAAAAGGTCAGAAAGTGACATATCACCGTTTGTCTGAGGCTTCTCCTCACCCTCGGGCTTTACGTCGGCATCCTTTTTCTCAGCCTCTGCCTTTTTCTGCTTCTTTTTCTTAATCAGAATAATCACAATAACCACAATGGCAACTAACCAAATGAAGGCAATAAGCACAACGGCGATTATTATAACAAGTATGTCCGAGCCACCGTCATCCTGACCGCTTGCCACGTTACCGCCAACGGTTGTTATACCATCCGCAGTGGTAGAGGGGGTCGATGTGGTCTGCGCCTTGATTATATATTCGTAATACAAAAGTTCAACTGCGGCAACGTCATCGTCGTTCACAATGCCGTCGGGTGCAAGACCCTTTTCGGCTTGAAGCTTTTTAACAATTTCAACCGTAGCCTCGTCATAAATACCCGTAGCCTCCTTGAGCTCGGGAGCGTAGCCTGTGTAAATAAGGTTCCACTGAATCCACTTAACGCCGTCACCCACGTCACCGGGCTTGATTTCACCCGTGGGCTTTGAATAGGGATTTGTCTTTGCCGTGGGGTCAACAGTTTCTGCCACAGGTGTTGTGGAGTCTGCATTACCCTGTGAATCACCTGCAGGGGGAACGATTGTTTCACCCTGAGTAACCGCCTGAGTAGCCGCAGGAACGGGGTCAATATAAATAACGTCGTTACCGCCAACGGTTGTGTTAAGCACACCGTTTGATGAGCTGCCCGAGCCACCGCCTAAAAGACTGCCGAACAAATCACCCGCATCACCGAAAATGCCACCAACACCGCCAATACCGTCAACAAGACCGCTACCCAAATCACCCGAACCGCCAAAGCCGCCTAAAAGGTCACCAAGACCGTCCAAAGCACTGCTTGTTGTGGAGCCCGAACCCTCGGTGGGCTCGTTAGCAAGGGTGGTGTTCATATCATCCGCATCGTCATAGTATTGCTCCAAGGCACCGTAGGACACGTCGTTTTTAACGTCACCAACGGGAGCCTTAACCCCCATCACAGTAATAATCAAAGCAAACACAGCAATAACACTGCACAAAACCGAAAATCTTTTTTTCATACAAAAACCTCACATAATTTTCTAAAGTACATTATAGCATAACACCTTAGCTAATGCAACCACCAAAAAATGCAGAATGCAAAATGCAAAATGCAGAATTATCGGGGCTTCGCCGAATTATAAATAAAGTAAAAGCAATGCGAAGCCTCGCCTCCCTGCGCAAGGAGGGAGGGGGACCGTCGCCAGACGGTGGAGGGTCCTGAAACTTTATTTATAAACCAAACTAAACCTGACCTTCCACCACTCCGACCAACTTGTTTCTAAATACAATTTATTTTCACGCTTGTTAATGTTTTGATACAACAATTTATTTTAAGGTGGTCCCCCTTCCTCCCGCAAGCGGCAGGAAGGTTGGCTATCGCGTTGCAACTACTTTTTTATAATCGGCACGAAGTGCCCCTCAATTCCTAATTCCTAACTAAAAACCCCTTCGCCGAAGCAAAGGGGTTTTTATCACGCATTTTCATTAAGTATCATTTCGGGGTTCTTAAAGAACTCATCCATTTTTGTAAGGAAGGGTCTTACCTCACCGAAATCAAGTGCTCTGTGGTCGAAGCATATGTTCATAGGAAGGATGGTTTTGATAACGATTTTATCCTCACCGTTTTCGTCGGTAACAACAACGGGCTTTTTCTGAAGTGTGCCTATACCGATAACGCAAACCTGGGGCGGAATAACCATAAGCATAGCAACCTCGCCGTTAAGACCACGGGTATCCGCACCAACGTTGGAAACGGTGATTGTACCCTGCTTAAGGTCCTTACGTGTGATTCTGTCGGTTTCGGGAATAGCGTTATACGCCTTTTTCTCGGCACCCTTAAGGCGAACAATTCTGTGACGCTTGTTGGTGTTAGCACCGTAAATACGTTTAATCGCCTTAATCACGTGACCTCTTTTAAGCTTTTCAACCGTATCGTGGAACGAAACGGAATAAAGTGCCTCCGTAAGGTTTGTATTTTCAAGTCTGCGGTTAATGTCCGCCTGATATTCAGCGATTTCCTTAAGGGTTTTGTTGCCCATATCCTTCATGGTAATGGTCATCATTTCACCGCTGGGAAGAATCCAGGGAACTGAAATATCAATATTATCAAAGGTGGTAACCTTACCTCTTACAAGACCCTTTTCGTAATGCATATGAGCGTTAATCATGGGGTCAGCCTCAATAGCCTCTGCAATAGCCTTAAGAAGGACTGCGTTAAAGGTAATTTTTGCACTGCCCTCTTTGTTGTGCTCGGCACTGAACTTTTTGAACTCTGCCACAAATTCAGTTACGTCGGGCTCATACTGATAGCTGACGTGGGGAATATTCTGCCAGCTTTCGGTTGTCATATTAGCAACAATTTTCCTTTGAATACCAAATCGTGTTACGTCTTTTACAGCCATAATAAACACCTTTCATTACTATAAGCCTTATTCCATTTATACGAGTATTTAAATTAACTCCAATCTCCACCCATACCATAAAGGCTGTGTATATTATATCAAAACTCCGCAATGAATGTCAATTTACTTTCGCAATTAGAAAAATCCAAGCCCCATTTTCTGCCTAATGCACAAATAAGTCCCCCGCAATTTATTCATTATGCAAATATGAATATGGTTATTTATGAACCATTTATGAACGGTTGCTTTTTTATACAACAATATATTGATTATAGTCGTATAATATGGTAAAATATAAGGTAATTTTTAACATAGCTTTTAACACGGCAAACGAGGTGATTTTTACGGAAATTTTAAACAGAGCCCTTTACAAGCTCCATTTAAAAAAGCGTCCGCACCCCCCTGCTCCGCCCAAGGAGTCCATACCCGAGCCCGTTAAGGAGGTTCTCGAGGCAGAGGGGCTTGACACGTCATCTGTAATATTTTCAATAAAAACCGATATGACCGCCGCCGAGGAATACGGCGACACCCTTATTTTCTTTGACGAAAAAGGACTTTACCGTGCGGTTTTTAAGGAGAAGGAGCTTCCCAAGAAGCCACCCAAAAGGCACAAAAAGCCCGACTTAAAGCCCGAGCTTTTACACCTTACGGCAATCCCCATTGACGAGGTTGACGAGCTTTTTGCCGAGCAGTATCTTGCAACGGGTCAGCTTACCTACACCTTCAAGGGCGAGTATTATTCCTTGGGCTATTTCTCAATCGGTATGCTTGAAAGGGCGGATAATTTCAGAAAGATTTTCAACGCCTTCAAAAAGGATGGCTCCCACGAGCAATACATAAGCACCGACACGGGCAACACCTGCAAAAAATGCGGTGCACCCATACCCAAGGGCTTAAGCTTCTGTAAGGATTGTGTTGACAAAAAGTCAACCGTCAAGCGCCTTTTCTCATTCTTTGGTGAGGTTAAGGGCAAGATGATTTTTATGATATGTGCGGTGCTCGTAAGCAGCGGCATCAACATTTTAATCCCTCAGTTTTCAACCCAGAAGCTTTATGACGAGGTGCTGAACCCCGACAACACCATGGCATACGACGATCTTTTCAAGGCACTCATCACCGTGGTGCTTACCATGGCGGCGCTAAAAATATCCCAACAGCTTTTCACTCTTTTCTATCAGTACATTGTTGCGGGTATCCTGCCCGAGGTAATCTACGGCATTAAGCTTAAGATTTTCAAGGCAATGCAAAGGCTCTCGGTGGGCTTCTACACCCACAAGCAGACCGGCTCACTTATGGACCGCGTCACAAGGGACGCCAACAATATTTATTGGTTCTTCGTGGACGGCTTCCCCTACCTTATCGGTAACGCAATAACCGTTGCGGGTCTTCTTGTGGTTATGTTTATCACCAACTACAAGCTTACCATTTTCATTGTCCTTGCAACAGCTCTCATACTTTTCATCTACCCCATTGTAAACAAAAAATTCCGTAAGCTTCACCATAAGGTGTGGGTTCAGAACTCCCGACTCACCTCAAAGGTAAGCGACAATGTTAACGGTCACCGTATTATCAAGGCATTCTCGAAGGAAACCGATGAGCTCAGCGAGTTTGACAAAATCAGCAAGGGGCTTCTTGATGCTGAAATCACCTCCTCCAACACCGAAAGCACCACCTTCCCCCTGCTTTCAATCATCATTTACCTTATCAGTGCCATTGTTCTTGGCATAGGCGGCGTTATGGCGGTCACCACCAAGGAAATCACCATTGGTGAGCTTCTTACCTTCGTGGTTTATCTTCAGATGCTCCAGGCACCGGTTGAGTTTCTTTCATGGGTTACCACCTGGTGGGCTCGTTGTGTGGACTCCGCTCAGCGTGTATTTGAGGTTATGGACACCGAGCCCGACGTTACGGATAAAGAGAATCCCATTATCCTTGATGACTTCAGGGGCTCCGTTGAGTTAAAGGAGCTTCACTTCGAATACGAGCCGGCACACCCCATTATCAAAAATCTCTCCTTAAAAATCGAGGCAGGGGAAATGCTTGGTATAGTGGGTAAAACCGGCGCAGGTAAAACCACCCTTTCAAACCTTATTGCAAGGCTTTACGACCCCAAGGAGGGTGTTGTTAAAATTGACGGCATCGACGTTAAGGAGCTTTCGTCGAAGCAGCTCAGAAGCAACATCGGTATCGTTTCACAGGATATTTTCCTCTTTATGGGCACCATTGCGGATAACATCCGCTACGCAAGACCCGATGCAACCAATGACGAGGTTATTGCCGCCGCTAAGGCTGCCTCGGCACACAGCTTTATTTCAAAGCTTCCCGACGGCTACGAAACCTACGTGGGCTCGGGCGGTCAGAGTCTTTCGGGCGGTGAGCGTCAGCGTATATCCATTGCCCGTACCATTATTCAAAATCCTAAAATCCTTATCCTTGACGAGGCAACCGCCGCAATGGATACGGAAACCGAGCGCAATATTCAGAATTCTTTAACCAAGCTCAAAAACGGCAGAACAACCATTGCTATCGCCCACCGTCTTTCAACCCTTCGTGATGCAGATAAGCTTGCGGTTATTGACGACGGCGAGTGCATCGAGTTCGGCACCTATGACGAGCTTATTGAGAAAAAGGGCGCCTACTATAAAATGTTCAAGCTTCAGGAGGAGGCACTGCGTTTTATCGGCATAGGCGAGGAAACCGACAACAACGAAAAGGAGAAAGAGCACGATGACAACTGATAAGCTTTCAATTGAATTTTTAAATCCCGGGGACTGCGTTTTTTCCTTCAACAATAACGGCTTTCTGATTTTCACTCTTGAGGGTAATGCAGTGGGCAGAGTAAAGCTCATACGCACCTACCCCTACACCCTTACCGATGAATACATCTGTGTCCATGACCTTGAGGATAAGGAAATCGGCATTATCCGTGACCTTAAGGAGCTGGACGCCGACTCATGCGAAAACGCAAAAAAAGAGCTTGAGGGTCGCTACTACTGCCCCACCGTAACCGCTATCAAAAGCGTAAAGGAGCGTATGGGTCACTTCTACTTCCAGACTGTTGTTGACGGCAAGGAAAAGAGCTTCACCGTACGTGATATTACACGTAATATGCGCTTTGCAAACGGCGACACCCTGCTTATTTTCGATATGGACGGCAACCGCTACGTTATTCCGAATTTTGAAAAAACCGAGCCCAAAAGCAAAAGGCTCCTTGAACCCTATTTGTATTGATTATGAAAAATATTATTGCTCATTTCGACATATCTCCCCAGGGTAAAAACTGCTACGGCACCTTGTCCATTGACGGCAGTGTTATAACAAAGACCCTTGACGGAGTTGAAGAAAAATTTAATATTTCAGATATAGGCGAGGCGTTGCAATATACTGACGTCGGCTGTGGCAGACTTGAGCTTAAGCCCCGTAACGGCAGTGACGATGGCAGCGACAATATTCACGTGTGCCGCTTTTCCATGAGCTGCGTGGGCGAAATCGGCGAGTTTGTAAAGGTGCTTAACCACCTTTTTGAATCAGGTGAGGTCCTTGATATCAACACCGACGACCTGCCCGTGTGCCCCAAATGTCACCGACATTACCTCAGGGGTATGAATATGTGTATGTTCTGCGTCAAAAAGTCCTACGTTTTTTCAAGGGCATTCGGCTATTTCAAGCCATACCTCAAGCCCGTTATCGGCGCAGGCCTGCTTCTTACGGCTGCCAACGTAATTTCAGCCCTTATGCCCATGTTTAACACCATACTTATTGACGATTATCTTCTACCCACGGCGGATGCCACGCCCCTTTTTGAATCGCGGGTTGAGGGTATAGCGGCAATTGCCGTTGTAATGGCACTTGCCTTCGCCCTTTCACAGGTGCTTCAGATTTTCTCATCACGTATTTCAAACAGGGTGGGCTCACTTTTCTCAAGCGACCTGAGGAATATCGTTTACAGTAAAATTCAGGAGCTTTCCTTAACGTCAATGTCCAAGCGCTCTGCAGGTAACCTTATACATCGTGTTACCCACGATACCGAAAGAGTCAAGGAATTTTTCAACCAACAGGGTCGTTACCTGATTCAGCAGGTAATTATGTTCACGGTTATTCTTATAATCCTTTTCAGGACCAATTGGCTGCTGACCCTTGTTGTTTTAATCCCCGTGCCAATCGGTGCATTTATGATGACCCGCTTCCGCCACGCCACAAGGGTACGCTACTTTAAGCAATGGCGACTTAACTCAAAGTCAACCTCAATTCTTCACGATATCATCAAGGGTATACGTGTGGTTAAATCCTTCGGTAACGAGGAGCGTGAAATCAACAAATTCGCAAACGTTTCACAGAAGCTTGCAAAGGTATGCGCCTCTAACGAAAAATTCTGGGCGGTCACCTTCCCCCTTGTTGGTAACTTTATGGCATTGGGCGAATTTCTGGTGCTTATTATCGGCGGTAAAATGGTGCTTGACGGCACACTTACCATCGGTGAGCTTGTGCGCTTCAACCTTTACCTCGCCTACCTTTACGCACCCCTTCGCTGGCTTTCAATGTTCCCCCGACGTCTTGCCGACTGCACCACAAGCCTTGTTAAGATTTACGAAATTCTTGACGAGGAGCCTGCAGAAAAGGATACGAACTCAAGCCTTAAGCTTGACTCCTCAAAGCCCATTAAATTTGAAAACGTAACCTTCGGCTACAAGTCCTATGAGCCCGTGCTTAAGAACATAAACCTTGAAATTCAACCGGGCGAAATGATTGGTCTTGTTGGTCACTCGGGTGCAGGTAAATCCACCATAATCAACCTTTGTATGCGCCTTTACGACCCGGGTGTGGGTAAAATCACCATTGGTGACGTGGATATAAAATCCGTTCCCGCCAAGGAATTGCGTGACAAAATCGGCGTAGTTTTTCAGGAGACATATCTGTTCTCAGGCTCGGTGTTTGAAAACATAGCCTACGCCCGACCCGACGCCACTCCCGACGAGGTTATTGCCGCCGCAAAGGCTGCCAACGCCCACGAATTTATTACAAAGCTTCCCGACGGCTATAACACGGTTATCGGCGAAAACGGTCACACCCTTTCGGGCGGTGAAAGGCAACGAATCAGCATTGCCCGTGCAATTCTCAAGAACCCCAAAATACTCATTCTTGACGAGGCAACAAGCTCCCTGGACCCCGAAACCGAAATAAAAATTCAGGAGGCTCTTACCCGACTTATTCAGGGCAGAACCACCATCGCAATTGCCCACCGACTTGCAACACTCAGAAATGCCGACAGACTGGTTGTTATCGAAAAGGGCAGAGTTGCCGAGGTAGGCTCCCATCAGGAGCTTATCGATATGGGCGGCATCTACTCAAACCTTGTAGCCGCCCAGCGTGAAACACACTCACTTCATTAACAAAAACCTCCGCTCGATGCGGAGGTTTTTTAGTATTACCGTAGGGGCTAGGCTTGCCTAGCCCGAAAAAATAAAATCCACAATAAAACCACCGGGTCAGGCGAGCCTGACCCCTACAGCAATTTTTTGTTTTCATCAACTCAATCTACAATCGGAAGCGAAGCTTCCCCGATAATTCTGCATTTTGCATTCTGCATTTTACAATCGGCACGAAGTGCCCCTCAATTCCTAATTCCTCATTCCTAATTCCTCATTCCTAATTCCTCATTCCTAACTATTTTCCGGCAATACTATTCTTATGAAAAAATCATTTATCAAACTAACAACCCTACTCCTCTGCATATTTATAATTTCCAATTTAACTTCAACAAACCAAATCCCGTCAAAGGACCAACCAATTCCCCTTTTAACCTCACTGAAAAACTGCTACTCAAAAAGTGACACCGCCCTACGTATTATGTCCTACAATTTATTGGCGGATACACCCGGCTTTGACGGTGCACCCGCCTACTCACGCGCCGATGGAGTATGCGCCATTTTAAAAACATTCAAGCCCGATGTAATCGCCCTGCAGGAAACAAGCCGCAACTGGTTTTACGCCCTTAATAAGGGCACCTCTTACAAATTCATCTCCCCTGTTAAAACAAAGCTTTTAGGCACTATGACCACCCTGCTTTATAATCCCGAAGCCCTTGTTCTCAACCATTGGGGCGAATACACCTTCACCAAAAACCACAACGGCAGATTAAGGTGTGCCGTGTGGGGATTTTTTACTGAACGCTCAACGGCAAAAAAATTCATTGTAATAAGCACCCACCTTAGCCTGTCAGATAAAAAAAATCAGTTCCCCGAGCAACAGGCAATGGAGCTAATCACTCTTATTAACACCCTCACCAATAAATACAAATGCCCCCTGATTCTCACTGGGGATTTTAATTCCGACAAGCGCACCTCCACAAATCAAAAGTCCACGGTCTACGAAATCCTCAGCACCCGTTTAACCGACAGTGTGGCTACCTCAACCGAAAAATCCTGCGGTAAGTGTAAGGACTTTTCGGGCTACAGGGTTGACCATATTTTTCTGAGCACCGAGCCAAAAGCTTTACGTTTTGTCATTCTTTCACAACCCGAATTTGCCACTTTGAGCGACCATTACCCGATTTTTATGGATTTAGTCCTTTAAGATGTTAAGTTTTTGTCGCCGGATGTTAAGTTTTTGTTGACATTATATTAAAATAAAGTAAAATATAATTATAAATAAACTTTAATTTTGGAGTGAGAGAAAATGTCAGTCACAAACAAAACAAATCTGTCAAAGGGTATTGAGCAAAAGGAAACCTACGCTCAGTATATGATTGATGAAATTACCCACGTTATTAAAACCTGTGGCAAGCGTGACCCGGGTAGCGAGGGCGAGAAAAAAAGCTGTGAATATATGGGCGAGGTTCTTAAGGACTTAGGCTGTGAGGACGTAAAGTTAGAGTCCTACACCGTTGCACCCCGTGCATTCTACGGTTGGATTTACTTCACAATGACCTTTGTGCTTCTTGCCATTGCCGCCTTCTTCTTTATGCCCGTTGTTTCAATTCCCCTTATCGCTGCGGGCTTTGCATTGGTGCTTATTCAGTTCGGCTTCTACAAAAAGCTTCTTGACCCCCTTTTCAAGAAGAAAACAAGCCACAACGTTACCGCTATCAAAAAATGCTCCGGTGAAACCAAACGCCGTATTATCTTCAACGGTCACCCCGACGCTACTTGGGAATGGCCCGTAAACTACGCTCTTGGCGGTGTGGGCTTCGAGGGTCACGCAATTATAGCCATAGGCGGTGCAATTTACTTCCTTGTGCTTTCGGTTATTGCAGTTGTAAAATTCGGCTTCGGTCCCCATCTTCCCGCACTTTCAGACCCCGTAATTATCGCAGGTCTTGTTGGCCTTATCTTCGTACCCTTTATGATTGGTCTTTACTTTATGGTAAACTACAAGCGTGTTGTTGACGGTGCCAACGACAACCTTACAGGCTGTTATATGGGTATTGCAGTTCTTAAATACCTTAAGGACGAGGGCATTGAGCTTGAAAATACCGAGGTTGGCGTTATCCTTACAGGCTCCGAGGAAATCGGTCTTCGTGGCTCAAAGGCTTGGGCAGAGGCTCACAAGGGCGAGTTCCGAGATGTTCCCACGTTTATTTATGCCTTTGACACAATCAACGAATCAAAATACCTTATGTCCAACTATCGCGACCTTAACGGTACGGTAAAATGCGACAAGGACGTTGCCGACCTTTTCTACGAGGCAGCTCAGGAAGCAGGCGTTCCCTGTAAAAAGGGCTGGGTTCCTCCCCTTGGCGGTGCAGTTGATGCCGCAGGCTTCACACAGGGCGGCTTCAGAGCAGCAGGTGTTACAGGTCTTAACCACAAGCTTGAAAGATATTACCACACACGCCTTGACTCCTACGACAATATGAACAAGGAAGGCATTGCCAACTGCTTCGCAGCAACGGTAAAAACCCTTGAAATGTTCGACAACGGCGCAAAACAGTAAAATACATATAACAAAAATCCTCTCGCAGTAGCGAGGGGATTTTTTTAGTTAGGAATAAGGAATTAGGAATGAGGAATTGAGGGGCACTTCGTGCCGATTTATAATTCGTAATGCGTAATGCGTAATTATTGGGGCACTTCGTGCCGATTATAAAAAATATTGATGAGGTGCGAAGCTATGCCTTCCTGCCGCTTGCGGGAGGAAGGGGGACCACCCTGAAATAAAATTGTTGTATCAACACATTATCAAGCGTGAAAATAAATGATATTTTAAAAACAAGTTAGTCGGAGTGGTGGAAGGTCAGGTTTAGTTTGGTTTATAAATAAAGTTACAAGACCCACCCCCGTAGGGGCTGTGGCTTGATTAGCCCGCAACTAACGCCGATTTATAATTCGTAATGCGTAATGCGTAATTAAAGGGGCGAAGCCGATTATAAAAAAGTAGTTGCAATGCGAAGCCTATCATCCCATTTTTGCTTTCGGCAAAAAAGGGAGGGGGACCATTGGCTCTGCCAATGGTGGTGGGTAGTTCTCTTACTGTTTTTCTTCAGTTTGATAGAACAATAACCCCCGTAGGGGCTGTGGCTTGCCCAGCCCGAAAAAAAATAAAATTAACAACAAAACAAAACGGGTCAGGCGAGCCTGACCCCTACAGTAATTTATTATTTTCATCAACTTAATCTACAATCGGAAGCGAAAGCTTCCCCGATAATTCTGCATTCTGCATTTTGCATTTTGCATTCGCTACCGACCGCTACCGTTCGCTACCGACGGCAGCCGATATAGATAAAGAAAAAGAAATTGAAATTGATATTGACACAGACACGGACAGTAGAAATAGTTATGGAAGTAGAGCCAGACAGAGGTTTGGATTCTGATTCTGTGATTTTCCGAAAAAATTTTTTGCCGTTTTTCAACTTTCGTTCGTTTCGGGTTGAAATCATTCAAATCCTATGTTACAATTATAATAGAACATTTGTTCTGTTCTTTTTTGTTAGATAGAACACTCCCACACCGTAGGGGCTGTGGCTTGCCCAGCCCGAAAAAGTAAACTCCACAATAAAACAAAACGGGTCAGGACACAAGCCTGACCCATACAGTAATTTATTGTTTTCGCCAACCTATTTTACAATCGGCGAAGCCCCTCAATTCCTAATTCCTAATTCCTCATTCCTAATTAAATTCCGCTTCCCCAATAATTACGAATTACGCATTACGAATTACGCATTATTTACCGCCGTCGCAAACCTACACGCTCTGGCATAGCACTCTGCCACGTATTCTTCAATAGGCAGCTTAAAGTACTTATCATTCTCATGGCGGTTAGGCTTGCTTTTGTTATTAAGCTCAAATGTCAATATGTCATTAAAGCCCGTTTTTGCAAGGCGCTTGGCGTTATAATCCCAGTCGGCAATACCGTCAAAGGGTAATAAATGCAAATCATCGTGCCAGAATATTTTGCCGTTATAATCCTTAATACCAAGGTTGTCGTTAATATGGGTCGCCATAAGCTTGTGGCCGTACAGCGCCAATAGGTCTTTCGAAAAATTATAGCACATCTCGTGACCCGAATCCCAACAAAAGCCAACGTCTTTATCGTCGTTATATGCTTTCATCAATGCGTCAAGTCCCTGTTCACCCTCGGTATTTTCAAAGGCAATTTTAACACCGTGCTTTTTGGCGTGCTCCACTACCCTGCCGTAATTTTCAATGCCGAACTGTGTGGGTACACAGGGCTCGTCATAGCCCACGTACACGTGTGAAATCATCAGGGGCACCTCAACATCCGAGCAAAGCTCCACAAAGTGCTTCAGGTTATCCACACCCTTTTGAGCAAGCTCACGCTCGTTCTCATTCCACATATCATCCGTGTAATCCCACGGGGCGTGAAGGGCGTTGAATATCATACCCTCGTCCTTACCTACCTTGGCGCACTCCCTTATATTCTCATCCTGTCCGCTTATCCAATGACCCGTAAATGCCTCAAAGCCCGTAGCCTTAAAAAGCCTGATTTGCTCCGTAAAGGGAATACCGAAATCACCGTTCAATGACAAAGAAAGCTTTTGTTTATACATTTTTACTCACCTCAGGGCTGGAAGGGTACTGAGATACGCTCGTTATCCGATGCAATATCAATGAAGTTGTTGTGCTCGTAGTAATATGCCTGCATATGAAGGTGTTTGCAGAAGCCGTCCATAGGTGCATAAAGCTGTCCCTCCTCGAGTCTGAGGCAGGGTGCCTCCATCTCGTAGGAGCCATCATCCGTAATAACGGTGGTTGAGTTTTCAGTAAATTCTGCAGTTCTGCCGTAAACACCCACACGGATTTTACCCTCTGTACGCTCCACGTCCGCACCTATAAAGCTCATAAGCTGACCTATGGGAATATACCATACACCCTTAATATTCTGCGGAAGATTGTGTGCAACACAAATACCCAAATCATAGCCCTTGAATTTAAGTCGGGGTCTGTTGTAAACGGGTGCAGGGTCATAGGGAAGAATAAGGTCGCGACCCTTGTCAACAATGCATTGGTCAACAATTCTGCCGTCCTCAACGTAGGCGGTAACGGTGCATTTATCACCGTCAATATCAACTATTGAGAACATTGAAAGGTCTTCCTCGTGGCAATATGTCTTAGCGTTCCAAACCTTGGGAACAACCCTTGTTCCGGGAGGATTACGGTGACCCGAGCCGATGTTGTAGTGAATTGTACCCTCAGAAGGCTTGTCGAAAAGCCCCTCGCCCCTACGGGGATATGAACGGGCAAAGCTATGCTCGTGACCCGAGAAAACCATATCGAATTTATCCATACCGTCTCGCATTGAGGGGTACGTATCGTTAATTTCAATCTGAGGACCCGCATAGTTCACGGGAAAATGATGAACCGCAAACTTCCAAGTTTCATTACTGTTTTCGGCTCTGTCAATAAGCCAGTCGTTCATTTCCTCATAACCGCTTGTACCCGTACAACAGAACATAGCATTACCGTATACGAATGAATGGTTTGCAATGGGTCTGTCGACGGGGCCGTTGTGCTCGTAGCTACCCCAAAGCTGATTTGTAAAATACTCGGCATATTCCGAGTAGTATTTATCCTCACAGGTAAAATAAGAGCTAAAGCCCATATCATCGTGGTTGCCCATATTGAACATAACGGGTATGTATTCCATTATACCCTTAAGTCCCTCAAAAAGACCCGTCCACTGAATATCCGTCTGACCGCAGTTTGTGTTGTCACCTGCAGTAAGAATAAAGTCGCACTCGGGGTGTTCAGAAAGCATCTTTTTTAAAGTAAAGTTAAGCACACTGTAATCCGCAGGGGGCTCAGCACCGCCGCCCTGAACGTCGGACATACAAAGGAATGAAAACTTTGTTGCATTCTCCTTGGTGGTTTTAAAGGTATAAACCTCGCTTCTGTTTTCGTCGTCACCACAGGTGTATTCGTATTTTGTGTCCGCCAAAAGACCCGTCATATCCGCAAAGAAGAATATGCTTTCGTCCATATCGGTATTAAATGGGTGCTTAAGTGCCTCTGCCCTGCTCCAATTTTCGGTGCCCTCTGCCCTAAAAAGTGCATAGCCACCCTCAACAGAGGTATCAGTACGCCATCTTACAGTCATATTGTGAGCCGCATCACCCTTAATTGACAGCATAATCTGGTCGGGCTTCGGTGATGAACCCCTTATATTTTTCCATTCCTGTTTAGTAATCATAAAAATGCCTCTTTCTTAATAAGATTGCCATTAGTCTTATTTTAACTTATCCACAAAAAAATGCCAATAGTTTTTAACAGAATTTATAAAAAATAATATTTAACTGTAAAGCCTTGCTTCATTATTTTCAAAACATAAATTTAATACTATTGTAAGCCGTAGCTTGTTGTGGTATACTATAACAAAATACAATTTTCTTACGAAAGAAGTGTAAATATGGTTAAAAATTATGATGCGGTTGTCATCGGCGCAGGTAACGGCGGTCTCGTTGCGGCAGCACGTCTTGCCAAAGAGGGCAAAAAAACCTTACTTATTGAGCGTCACAATCTCCCCGGTGGCTTTGCCACAAGCTTTGTAAGGGGCAGGTTCGAATTTGAAGCATCACTCCACGAGCTTTGCGGTGTGGGACCCATTACGGGCAAATCACCCCTTCAGAAGATTTTTACGGAGATTGGTGCGGCGGATAAAATCGAGTGGCTTTCCCTTGACGAAGCCTACAGATTAATCACCCTTGACGAAAACGACAAGTGCGACTACGTTATGCCCTTGGGCAAGGAAGCCTTTATTAACAAGCTTGAGGAGTACGACCCCGGCTCATCCGAGGTTGTAAGAAAGATTTTTGACCTTATTGAGAGCGTTGAAAAAACCCTCGATTTTGTTGAAGCAATTGACGACTTCAAGCCCTCAATGATAAAAGAAATTTTCTCCGAGCACACGGAGTTCCTTAAGGTTGCAAACTATTCCGTTGACGAGGTGCTTGACGTGTTCGGCGTAAGCAAAACCACAAGGGATATACTTAACGGCTATTGGTGTTACCTTGGTCAGCCCACGGACGAGCTTAACGTTATCCACTATTTCACAATGCTTCACGCATATATTATTGACGGTGCGGTTATTCCCCGTGGCAGAAGCCATCAGATAAGCACCGCCTTGCTTGAGGCATTCACCGAAAACGGCGGTGAAGCTTGGTTTAACACAAGCGTTAGCAAAATAACTATGACTGACGGCAAGGCAACGGGCGTTGTGCTTGACGACGGCACCGAAATAAGTGCCAAGGCTATCATCTGCAACGCCTCACCCTACAACGCCTTCACAAAACTTATGGACGAAAAGGACGTTCCCGAAAAATTCAAAAAAGAGGTTAATGCAAGAACCCTTTCCTCAAAGGGCTTTGCGGTGTTCCTTGGTCTTAACCGCAGTGCAGACGAATTAGGGCTTAACAACCACACCTATTTCATTTATCCCAACAACGATAACAGGCAGTGCTACGAGGATAGCAAAAAGCTTGAAACCAACAACGTTCAGGCAACCGTGTGCCTTAACAGAGCATTTAATGATTGCTCACCCGAGGGCACAAGCATTCTTTATATGACCTCAATTTTTGCAGGTGATGAATGGAGCAGTATTTCTGCCGAGGATTACTATAAAACCAAGGTTTCATTTGCAACAAAAATGATAGATAATTTTGAAAAAGCAACAGGTGTCAAAATACGTGATTATATTGAAGAAATCGAAATTGCGGCACCTATGACCTATGCACGCTACACCGACGCCCCCGCAGGAACCATCTACGGCTACGAGGCAAGCAAGGATGACGGCATTGTTAAACGAATCGTTTTTGGTTTGCTTGAAAAGGGCATTCCCGGTCTTTATTTCGCAGGTGGCTACGCCGTAAGGCATATGGGCTACTCACCAAGCTACACAACGGGCAATCTTGCGGCAAAGGCTGCAATTCTTGATATGGAAAAGGAGGGAAAATAATGAGCAAGAAAAAGTTCACTGCACACGGCAACCTCAAAGACACCCTTAACACAGTAAAATTTTTAACAGAACGAATTAAATTTGTTAACAGTGCCGAGCCGGTGCTTCCCACACCTACTGATGATTTTGGGGTAAACAAGGTTGCAAGGAGCCTCCACCCCAAGGAGCAAAGCCTTGTTATCACTAAAATTGAAGAGCATTCAGACATTGCCAAAAGCTATTATTTTAAAAGCGAAGGCACTCCCCTTGCCTATTTCAAGGCGGGTCAGTACCTTACCTTTAAGCTTGAAATCGGCTCCTCGGTTGTTACCCGCTCATATTCGATTGCATCCTCTCCTGCAAGTGCCCTTAAGGGTGAATATCAGATAACCGTTAAGCGCATTGCTGACGGCTTCGTTTCAGATTATATTCTTGACAATTGGCAGGTCGGCGACAACGTGACCGCCTACGCCCCCGAGGGTAATATGGTTTATAACCCCTTAAGAGATGCACAGAATATAATTGCCATTGCAGGCGGTAGCGGTATTACACCCTTCCTTTCACTTGCCCGTGCAATTGCCGAGGGTGACGAGGACTGCTCACTTACCCTTCTTTACGGTTGCAGAAAATCCGACGAAATCCTTTTCAGAAACGAGCTTGACGCCCTTTCAGAGGGTAACGAAAAAATCAACGTAGTCTACGTGCTCAGCCACAGCGATGAGGAGGGCTACGAAAAAGGCTTCGTTGGTGCGGATATTATCAGAAAATACGCACCCGAGGGTAAATACAGTATTTTTGTATGCGGACCCGAGGGCTTGTATAAATTCCTTGAAGCCGAGCTTCCCAAATTAGAAATCGAAAGAAAATTCATTCGCTTCGAGGTTTTCTCATCGGGCAAAAAGACCGACGAACCCAAGGAGTACACCATCACCGTTATTAACCGTGGCGATGAAACAGTAATCAAGGCAAACAGTAACGAAACGGTGCTTTGTGCCTTCGAGCGTGGGGGCATTGTTGTTCCCGCAAGATGCCACACGGGTGAATGCGGATTTTGCAGAAGCAAGCTTGTAAGCGGCAAGGTTTACATTCCCGAGGGTGAGGATAAACGCCGTATAGGTGACGTGCAGTTTAACTACATCCACCCCTGCTGCACCTACCCCGAATCCGACCTTGTTGTTAGGATTAACTGATAAAACAAAAGTGGTCAGGCTACCTGACCACTTTTTTAATGCAGAATGCAAAATGCAAAATGCAGAATTATCGGGGCTTCGCCGAATTATAGATAATGTAAAAGTAATGCGAAGCCTATCATCCCATTTTTGCGGAGCAAAAAAGGGAGGGGGACCATTGGCTCTGCCAATGGTGGTGGGTAGTTCTATTACCACTTTTCTTCAGTCGGATAGAACAACCAACCACCGTAGGGGCTGAGGCTTGCCCAGCCCGAAAAAATAAAATTAACAACAAAACAAAACGGGTCAGGCGAGCCTGACCCCTACAGTAATTTATTGTTTTCATCAACTTTTCATAAATTCGGCTTGCCCCATAATTCCTCATTCCTAAGTCCTCATTCCTAATTCCTCATTCCTAATTATAATCGGCTGTGCCCCTTAATTCT
>JAFYLQ010000022.1 GCA_017550105.1 Clostridia bacterium
AACGAGATAATACGGATTGCCATAGTCGTCAGTTGTTTCACTAATTTCGGCTGAATTACCGTTAACAGTTGCATATAAAAGTTCGAGTTCACAACCCTCAGCTTTTTTTACAAGAACGGTAACGCTGTAAACATGACCTTCAACAAACTCATCGTCATAGTCAATGTTGGAATCCAATGTCCAGTCGTACCAAGTAACACCGTGGTAAATATAGCCGTATTCTTCGTCTATAACCTCAAAACATTCGTTGCCGATTGTTGCTTCGTAGGAAGGAAGTTCACCTGCGACAGGCTCGGTAATTGTGATATCCGCAGTTTCATCACTATTGGTGGGCTTTTCACCAAAATAGTATTGAACGAGATAATACGGATTGCCATAATCGTCGGTTGTTTCACTGAGTTCAGCTGAATTACCGTTAACCGTTGCATTTAGCAGGGTTATATTATTACCTGCTGTATTTCTAATAAGAATAGTAACGCTGTAAACATGACCATCAATAAACTCATCGTCGTAGTCAATGTTGGAATCCAATGTCCAGTCGTACCAAGTAACACCGTGGTAAATGTAACCATATTCTTCGTCAATAACTTCAAATTTATCGGAGCTAATTGTTGCTGAATAAGACGGACATTCTCCGGCAATCGGAGCAGAAATTGTTATATCAGCATTTTTTAGGAATGTAGCTGCAGCGGCAGTGTTTAATGAAAGAGTGGAAAGCAGGAATATAGTAATTAAAAATATCGACAATGCTTTACTTTGGTTTTTAATGTGCTTCATAAATCAAACCTCCGATACAAAAGAAATAGCTTCGTATTGTCAACTTGACTCAATATTGACAATATGCTATACTTTCAGTGTATGTAGATATTATATCTTAAGTTTATTATATATTTATGTTTATTAAAAGTCCCCACACTTAACAAAAATATTAGTGTGGGGTTTGATATAAAATTATAGAAAAAGTGTGGGAAAAAGTGTGGGAATTACAAAAAACACCCAATATCCTTTATTTAAAATTCTTTCTTTTTTACTTTTAATATTTTCGTTTATAATAGTTGCACCCGGTTGCGGTATTACGGGGGATAAGACAGGGAGTTTGCTTATCATATACATTGTGACTACTGTTTTTTCTTTTGTTATGTTGGTGGGCTATTTTATTATCAGTAAAAAGAAGTCTTTATGGTTTATTGTATTATACACATCTATCTTTATTGTTAATGTAGGTTACCTGTGCATTTCGTTATCGGGTAATGTGACTGAAGCTCTGCTTGCAAACAGAATCGCTTATCTTGGGTCGGTTTTTCTTCCGTACTCAATGTTTATGATAATATTGTCTGTTTCAAATATAAAATTTAAAAAGCTTGTACCGATTGTTTTAGTCATACTAAGTGTTGTCGTTTTAATAATTGCCGCAAGTCCCGGGTATTCCTGTATATATTATAAAAGTGTTGAGCTTGTAAATGTTAACGGTGTATCTATCCTTGAAAAGACCTATGGTCCGCTCCATTTCGTATATCTAATATACCTTGTATCTTATTTTGCGAGTATGATTGGTGTTATAATCTACTCCGTTATCAAAAGAAAAAATACCTCTCAAGTATATCCGGGCATATTGGCATTTACTGTTTTTATAAATATCGGCTTATGGCTATTGGAACAGTTTATAAGAACAGATTTTGAACTGCTTTCCGTTTCGTATATCATCAGCGGTATGTTTTTATTGGCTCTTAATCTGATAACTAAAGATGATTCCGCCAAGCCTTGTGATGTTATAGTGTCGAACGAGGTTAATGAAGATATTATTAAAGCTGAAAGTGAAGAAAACACCAGCGAAACAGAATCCAAGCAAGTAAATATTGACTTAAGTGGGTTAACTAAAACTGAGCGAAAGATATATGATTATTATATAGAAGGTAAGTCTACTAAAGAGGTTATGGCTGAGCTTAATATAACCGAAAACACATTGAAATACCATAACAAAAATATTTACGGTAAATTAGGTGTTTCTTCGCGAAAACAACTTATTGATATTTCCAAAATATAGTAAAAACCAAGTCAATGTTTTAAACGTTGACTTGGTTTTTGGTTTAGAATATGATGCTGAACCATTTTTTTAGACTGTCGAGCCACTGCGAGTTATATTTAACAATATCGGTTACGTCATCAACCGTGTGTTTGTCACTTGTTGAAAGTCCGTGGCCGCCGTAGGGGTAGATGTGCAGTTCAAATGGGATTTTGTGCTCTGCAAGTGCCTTAGCATAAAGAATACTGTTAACTACAGGTACACAACCGTCCTCTGCGGTGTGCCATAAAAATGCGGGTGGTGTGGTGGCTTTAACCTGCTTTTCGCAAGAGTAATATTCAGCCTCCTCGGGGGTGAGGGTTTCATGACCTGAAAGGTTTATAAAGCTTCCTTGATGAGTTGTTGTGAAATCCGATGTGATAACAGGATAGCAGAGTACACTTGCATCAGGACGTTTACTGTTGGGGAAAGCCTCACGAACCTCTTTGCAGTCGTACATTGTGGAATAATGTGCCGCAAGGTGTCCGCCTGCACTGAAGCCCATAACCGCAATTTTATTTGTATCGCAGTTCCATTTTTCGGCATTGGCATATATCAATTCCATTGCTGCCGCAACCTCAGTAATCTGAGAGGGGAAACGGTGGGGCGCAACAGAATACGTAAGAACAAAAACGTTAAAGCCCTCGGGCAAAAAGTGAAGTGCAATTGGCTCTGCCTCACGCTCTGAGCATCCGCCGTATCCGCCACCTGGTAATACAACTAAGCAGGGGCGTTTTTTGTTTTGTCGGTTCATTTCAACCATATTATACGGTAAATATATATCGAGTGTGGGGTTTTTGCCGTTATTACCAAGAAAATCAAAATTATTTTTAAGCTCAATTCTTTCACAAATCATAAAATAACCTCACTTTACGTGTTTTGAATATTATATAACTTATAGTATCTAATATCAAGATTCAATTGATTTTTTGTGGTGCAGGTGTTATATTATTTACATATTTTGGTGGTGATTTTGTGAAAGTAATGACCTTTAATATTCAACATTGCTATGAGTATAAAAAGAAACGAATTAACATTCCTGTTTTTTATAAGACTATTAAAAGCCTTGGTGCGGATATCTGCGGTCTTAACGAGGTCAGGGGTAAGGGTAGGCTTTTCGGCTATACGGACCAGACCAATGCTCTTGGTGACGGCTTAGGCTTTAACCGTTACTTTGCTGAGGCTATTAAGGTCAGGGGTACAAGCCCCTACGGTAACGCTTTGGTTACAAGGTACGATATTCTTTCTTCTGAAACCGTTAAGATACCTGACCCCGAGTTTAAAAGGGAAGACGGTTGGTATGAAAGCAGATGTGTATTAAAATCTGTTGTAAATTGCGATGGTAAAAATGTCTGTGTTCTTGTGTGCCATATGGGGCTCGAGCACAGTGAACGTGTTAATGCGGTTAAAGTTATTTGTAAAATCATTGACGAAACCGACCTGCCCATTATTCTTATGGGTGATTTTAACACAACCCCTGATAATGAGGTTTTAAAGCCCATTTATGAAAGGTTAAAGGATACGGACGAGATGGCTGAAACCAAGAATTTGCCCACGTATGCTTCGTATAAGCCACAGGATAAAATTGACTATATATTCTACCGTGGTTTAAAATGCACAAGGGTAGAAACCTATTGTGAGGTTGTGTCAGACCATTTTCCCATAATTGCAGAATTTGATATATAAAAACGAGGAACTGTAAGTGATTTACAGTTCCTTTAAATATATGTGTCGGGGTAAGCCGTTTATAAAAATCGGTGTCAGTTCCGCTTGAATAAGCGGTCTTGCATATTGGTGAAAAATAGGCTCTATATCCGTGTAACTTTCGTTTATCCATTCAAGGGGTATTTTCTTTTCAAGATTAGCAACCTTGTGAACGTCCTTTGGTTCGGTCGTGCTTTGATACGGATCGTCTGACACTCTTTTTATGGCTATCATTTCACCCGTATGACCCTCAAATGCATATTTTGCGGCGGCACCGCCCACCTGATAGGCTTCGGTGATATCCGTTCTGCTTGTAACGTGCCCCGCACATCTTTGTAATGTGGATAGTTCAACTGAGCGTGATTTAGTGCCGAGCTTTTTCATAATCATATTACTCAGGTATCTTGCGGTACCTGTCAGATTTTTGTGCCCGAAGGCGTCGGTGAATCTTGCATCGTCCGAAAGCTCACAAACGTATCTTCCGTCGGGTAATTTAATTCCCTCTGAAACGGCAATAACAATGCTTTTACGTGATTTCAATAGCTTTTCTGTTTTTGTAAGGAAATTATCCGTGTTAAAGGGAACCTCGGGTAAGCAGAGCATATCAACACCTTCGCAATCTTCGGCTTTTGAAAGGGCGGCTGCGGCGGTAAGCCACCCGGCATTTCTGCCCATAATTTCAACAACCGTAACGTACTGTGTGCCGTAAACGGTGGCATCACGTATTATTTCCTTCATAACTAAACCAACGTATTTTGCCGCTGAGCCGTAGCCCGGTGTGTGGTCCGTTAAAATAAGGTCATTGTCGATGGTTTTAGGAATACCCATAAACCTGATATCACTGTTAATTTCTTTAGCATAATCTGAAAGTTTACAGATGGTATCCATACTATCGTTACCGCCGATGTAGAAAAACCAATGTATCTGAAGGTCCTTAAGTATTTTAAAAAGCTTTTCGTAAATGAAGGTGTCTTCGTTATAATGGGGCAGCTTATATCTGCAGGAGCCAAGGTAAGCGGATGGGGTACGCTTTAAGAGTTCGATTTCAAGGCTGGAATCAAGAACTTGGGTCAGGTTAACTGTCTTGTTGTCTAATAAGCCTTGTATTCCGTTAATCATTCCGTAAACATTATCGGCACCTCTGCTTATGCAACCCTGAAACACTCCTGCAAGACTTGAATTTATTACCGCCGTAGGTCCACCACTTTGACCTACAATCGCATTTTTTAACATAGGACCACCTCTTTTTTATTATGACAAATTTCTAAATAAATATTATTGTATTAAAATAAATATTGTGTTAATATGAAGAAAAGGTGGTGTCGGTTTTGTGTTCAGGTAATGTTTTTATTGAAAACAGGGCGGACCCGTTTGTCACAAAGGGTGATGACGGTTGGTATTACTTTACCGCTTCTTATCCGATGTATGGTAAGGACGATAAAGAGGGCTATGACCGTATTGTTTTGCGACGCTCTAAGACAATTGAAGGCTTGGCAACAGCCGAAGAAAAATGTATATGGCACGTTAATGCATCTGACACTGCATTCAGGTTTATATGGGCTCCTGAATTACACAAAATTAACGGTGATTGGTATTTTCTTTTTGCCGCAAGTGGTAGCGAAAACAACGTTTGGGACATTGATTGCCACATTATAAAATGTGTGGGTAATGACCCGTATAACGACCCGTGGACTGACGTGGGCAAATTTGGTAAATGTGAAGATGATGATTTTTCATTTAACGGCTTTTCCCTTGATATGACATATTTTGAATGTAACGGTAAGCATTACGTTGCATGGGCTCAGCATGGGGGTAACTCAAATGTTTATCTTGCGGGTGTTAATCCCCATAAACCGTGGTGTATTGTAACAAAGCCAATGCTTCTTACCAAACCCGAATACGATTGGGAAAGGGTGAATATACCCGTCAACGAGGGTCCTGCGGTTATGATTAATAACGGCGGAATATTTCTTGCGTTTTCTGCCTCTGCAACGGGTCCCGAGTATTGTGTTGGGCTTATGTATGCAAATGAAAATGCAGATTTACTTGATATTAACAGTTGGACGAAGTTACCCGAACCTGTACTTACTTCTGAAGATTTAAGGGGTGAGTACGGACCCGGACACAATTCTTTTGTTAAGGATGAAAATGGCGAGTGGCTTTTTGTTTACCATTCACGAAACGAAAAATGCTTTAAGGGGGAATGTGGCTTCTCGAACGAGGACCCCCTTTATGACCCTTGCCGAAGTGCACGTATAAGAAAAGTAAAATGGAATGAACAGGGTATGCCTGTTTTATAAATAAAAAATTGAGGTGATTTTATGAAGTGTAAAAATTGCGGAACCGAGAACGCCCCTATGACGGCGTTTTGCGGTGTTTGCGGAACTCCTTTAGAGGGAAATGAATTTCAACTGGTGCCTGTAAATGCTTCCGTTGAAAATTACTCCGATGCAAACAATCAGCCACCCAAAAAGAAGAAAAAGGGCTTGAAAATTGCAATAATTATAATTTCAATTGTTCTTGCCTTAACTATTGTAGGCGTGGCAATTATCGGTGTCGGCTTAGCGGTTGCTTTTGGTTTATTTAAAACAGACGCTGATGAGGAAATTTATACTCCTGATGTCTATGAGGATTCGGTCGGTGAAAATATTTACGAAGAAGAATTTGATTTTGACTCAGATGATTTCAATGCCGAGGATTTTGTTGATAGTTATTTAGATGAAAACGTAAATTATGCCGATTATATCGGATATTATTATACAATTGACGGTTTCAAGGAAAACGGTCCTTGCTATTACATCAGCTTAACTTCTTTTGAAGATAAGCAATATGCCTCTTTTTCGGTTGAATATGTTGGTGTAAATGTTTCTCCTTATTATGCTACCGAAAGCATTTCGGTTTCGCTTGATGCAGATAACTCAGCAGACTTTGAGTGGTCGGATAGCTGGGGTAATTCAGGTACAGGCACTATTCAGTTTGTTGAAGGTGCCGAACCCACTATAAAGCTTGAGATGGTTCAAACCGAAACCTCCGATTTTAACAGGTACTCATTGCAGACCGCCGGAACAATTGAGTTGTATTACGGCGAATAATTTAATAATAAAGCACCGCAGAGCCGAAAACTCTGCGGTGCTTTTACTTTTTATATAAGCTTCATAAACATTTCAAGAATTCGTTTGGTGCAAAGCTCAAGGTCTGCACGGGTTATGTCGCCATTATCAAGACCGACCTGAAGGTCATCGGGATAACCGCAGTGCATTTTTAAATCGTTACCTGCTTTTACTTCCTTAACGGGGTCGTTTTTAACGCCCCAGTCAGTAACAACCATACCCTTGTAGCCCCATTCGTTACGAAGTATGCCTGTAAGTAACTCGTAGCTTTCGGAGGTGTGCTGACCGTTTATGAGATTGTATGATGACATTACAGTCCAGGGGTCAGCCTCTTTAACGGCAATTTCAAAGCCTTTAAGGTAGATTTCACGAAGTGCTCTTTCAGAAAGTCTTGAGTCACTTGCGAAACGGTTAGCTTCCTTGTTGTTACAAGCAAAATGCTTAATTGAAACTGCAACCTTCTGAGACTGAACACCACGTGTTACGGCAGATGCGAATTTACCTGCAATAACGGGGTCCTCGGAGTAATATTCAAAGTTACGTCCGCAAAGGGGGTCACGGTGAATATTAAGCGCAGGGGAGAGCCATACGCCAAGGTTGTTTTCTCTGATTTCGGCGCCGCCACCTTTACCAACCTCGTAAGCAATTTCGGGATTCCATGAACAAGCAAGAAGGGTTGCACATGGCCAA
The DNA here is from genome assembly GCA_017550105.1 of Clostridia bacterium. Classification (GTDB taxonomy): domain Bacteria; phylum Bacillota; class Clostridia; order Oscillospirales; family Acutalibacteraceae; genus DTU089. The sequence continues at coordinate 7,567 of JAFYLQ010000022.1, forward strand.
GCTGTGGTGGGTATGCCTGTTTCGGTATTAAGTCTTAAGCCCGCAGGACCGTCTGCGGTGGGTACTGCAGGGATACCGAGCCTTTCAATACCGCCGAAGCAGCCTGTGTTACAAACACCCGTGGGTGCCTGACCGCCGACAATATATTTAAGCTCATCAATGGTGAACTGTGCAATAAATTCATCCATTGTTATTTCTTCGCCCACCTTGTCAAATGTAACAAGCTTCTCGGGTGCAACTGCCCCTGTGGGCTCGTTTATACCGTAAAGGTAAAATTCTTCACCACAGGGTAACTCTTCATAAGTGCCGTTTGCGAGCATACGCTTTGCAAGTTTAAAAGGCTTGCACCAATCGGATAACTGTTCTGTAACTGTGTCTTCATTGATTAAGTATTCAAAATCAAGTTTTTCGGTATCTCTTATTGAAGTGCCGATATAGAAGCCGTATGAACCCTTTTCAAGCACGTATGCTGACTTCTGAATCTTGCCAAGGTCATCAAAGCTTGCCATATCACTTACGTTAAAGCTCATAACAAGTGTTTCGCTTTCGCCGGGTGCAAGAAGCTTTGTTTTCTTGAAGGCTGCAAGTTCCTTGGAGGGCTTACCCAACTTACCCTGTGGTGCACTGTAATAAAGCTGAAGAATCTCTTTACCTGCAACGTCACCGATATTTTTGACGTCTGCCATAGCGTAAATTTTGCCGTCCTTTTCAAGACAAACCTTGCCGCTTATTTGGAATTTTGTGTAAGAAAGACCGAAGCCGAAGGGGTAACGTACGTATTCAGCGGCACCGGGAATGGTTTCGAAATATCTGTAGCCGACGTAAATATCATCGGAGTAATCAACGTGCTCGAAGCATTCCCAAAAGTCCTCTTTACAGGGGTAACAGTCGTAGGTTTTTGCGATAGTATCAACCATTTTGCCCGAGGGGTTAACGTCGCCGCAAAGTAGGTCTGCAATAGCAGAGCCACCCTCCATACCGCCTTGCCAACCAAAAAGTACGCCCTGTACCTTTTCGTTTTCTGCAAAGTATTCACAGTCGATTGTTGCACCTGAGTTGATAATTATAATAACTTTCTTGAAAAGGGTGGTTGCTTTGTCGATTAAATCCTTTTCAAGGTCTGAAAGGTAGTAGTCACCGCCCTGAGGTCTGCGGTCAACACCCTCGGCTGAGAATCGACTGAGAGTGATGATTGCCGTATCCGCCCACTCTGATGCGGATTTTATGAGCTCGTCAGGTGCCTTTGCCTCGGTAACGTGCATTTTAGCGAAGGTGTCGTAGGTCATATCGTCACGCTTCTGGCAGAAATCCATATTGTTAACTACGTCCCAGATAGCGTTTATCTGTTCTTCTGTAAGAACGTTAACACTTTCTTTTTCAACGTAATCCTTATAGAAGTCCACAAGGGGCATAAATACCTGAACCTTGTTTTCCTGCTCCTTGAGCTTGAAGCCCTCGTAAATGTTACGGATATATGGGCAGTTAACGTCACCGCTACCGCCACCGCCTTTTATGTATTCAATAGTAGCCTTGCCGAAAAGAGCAATTTTTTCACCTTTTTTAAGGGGCAAGGCATTGTTTTCGTTCTTTAAAAGCACCATACCCTCGGTTGCCGCCTCTTTTGAAAGGGCAATGTGACGGGGAGAGGCGGTAACGCGTCTGCCATCCTCACCTAAAGGAAGACAGGGCTGAAACTTAAATCTTGCATATTTATCCATATATAATCTCCTGACAGTATTTTTTTAGAAGATTATATATCAAATTTTATATTTTTTCAATAAAAAGCAATAAGGATTTTAAATCAAATAACATAATTTTGACAAAAAGTGTTTACAAAATATTCACAAAGTTGTGACATTGATACAACATTTGTATTTCATAATAAACCCAAGATAAGAAATGTTTAGGTTGCTTTCTTGATACTGCTTTACATTTTATAAACAGGGGGTATTAGTTATGAAAAAAATTATCAGTACCGTGGTTTGTATTTGTTTGATTTTAATGGCTGTAGCCCTGCCCGTATACGCATCGGGCAATGTGTGGTCGATTAATTCCACGGGGTACGTAACGGGTTATACGGGCAATGAATCTGTGTTGAGCGTGCCCGAAACAATTTCAGGCAAAACTGTTATGGGCATCGGTGAGGGTGCTTTTGAAGGTAATACAAGAATTATTGAAATTACTTTACCCGAAACCTGTGCTTACATTGAAAGCTACGCTTTTAAGAATTGCTCAAACCTTAACAAAATTGATGCACCGGGTGTTACAACGGTAAAAAAAGAAGCCTTTTTTAGATGTAGAAAGCTTGATTATGTTAATATGCCTGAATTAACTAAGCTTTCACAACGTGCCTTTATGTCCTGCGGTGAACTTAATAATCTTCCTGTCGATAACTTTACAGTAATTCCCCAATATGCTTTTAGCGGATGCAAATTTACCGAATTAGAGTTTCCTAATGTTACGGCAATTTATAAAGATGCTTTTGCTAATTGCCGTAATCTTGTTGAGGTTTCTTTACCGTCACTTCAGGACGGTTGCTTATATGAACGTGTGTTCTCTGGATGTATAAAGCTTGAAAGGGTTAATTTACCCGATGATGTAGTTTCCTTGGGCGGTTATACGTTCGAAAGCACAACGTTTTCCGATTTTACGTTTTTAAATAACCTTGAATATGTATATATCGGTGAGTTTGAACGCAATAATTCGGTGGAATACATATATTTACCCAATGTGCATTTGGTTGATAACTATGGCTTTAGGTATATGAATTATTTGAAACAGGTGGTTCTGCCTTCCTGCACAACTGTTCTTGAAAATGCTTTTTACAGTAACACGTCACTTGAAAAGGTTGTTCTTTCCGACAATCTTGAATACGTGGGCTCGCGTGCTTTTGCGAAAAATCCCTCTTTAAAATATGTTGTACTTAACGGACTTGAAAACAGCTCCACAGACATTTTTGACGGTTCCTCAGTTGAACGTGTTGAATTTAATAAAATACAGTCTGTAGCTTCCTTGCCTGAAGTTGAGAACAGTATTGTTGCATTACCCTTAACATTTGATTCTTGCACCGAGGACACAAACGGCAGAAATTACAGAGTTTACGGTACAATGGGAAGCTATGCGGAAAGATGGGCAAATAATAACGGACATACTTTCTTTGAAATTTCACAGGAAAATTCAATTGTTTCCGATGTACCCGTTGTTTGTGATGCTGATTCGGAAGATGTAATTAAATTTGATGCTATCGGATTTAATAGCACCTATCAATGGTACGGCTCATTTGACAAAATTGTAAATAATGAGGATGATGTTCTTATTGACGGTGCCGATGCAAACGAATATAAGCCCGAAAGTGCAGGGGACTATCCTTATTACTATTGCAAAATGACGAGTCGTGATTGCGACAGCTACGGTGATTGGGTAAGTGAGGTTGAAATTTTCAGCTCTGTTTGTGAGGTGTATTCGTCAAATGAAACTGAGATTGACTACGAAAACAATTTGGTTTACACCAATAATGCGGAAAATGTAAATCTTGTTGATATGCTTTTGATTGAAAATAATATCAGTTGTGAATTAATGCCGTCATACGTTTGTGATGGTAGCGATTACTTCGGCACCGGTTCCGTATTCAATTTGTATGAAGACGGTGATGTGGTAGGCTCTTATACCGTAATTAAAAAGGCTGATGTTAATGGTGACGGCGTTGTAGATGTACTTGATGCCTCGGGCATTGAAAAGGAAATGAACTCACAACAGACCTTTACAGGCAACTATTATCTTGCGGCAGACAGTAACAGAGACAGCGTTGTTGATATATCGGATTATCAAACCGCAGTAAATATGGCAATAGCTTAAAATTAAACCACCCGCTCAGGCGGGTGGTTCTTCATTTATCTGCAATCTGCAAGGCATTTTATGAGGCAGGCGGTTGTTGTGAGTGTCAGAGAGAAAAACAGGAAAAGTAAACCTACGAGTATGGCACCTATTACACTTGCTATGGCTACATCAACAAATAACAGAACGAGGGAGAAAAGTATTGTTCCTAAAACACCGGTTAATAATACTGAGAGTGTTGGACAAAGGCAATTCTCTCTTTCGTCACATCTGAATACTCGGGTTGATACGAGAGTTACTGCGAGAAAACCCGTGGCAACTCCGAAGAATACCCAAAGAAGAGGCGTACCAACTGCGAGATTACCCGTAAGGGTTAAAAATGCGGCAACGACGCCGATTATAACGCTTATAATTACAGCGAGACTTGTACAATTAATTTTGCATTGGCAATTATTCATTATTAAAATCACCTCCCATTCCAATTTATGCGAAAAAATGAATGAGGTGATTTGAATTTACTCTTGTAGTTTTTGTTTTTAAGTGATATTATACTAAATTATTATTAAAGATTTACGGATGGATTATTTTATGTCTAAACTTTCAACTAAGAAGGATATTAATTTTCTGACCCTGCTTTGTGCCGCGGTTTATTTTGTCAGCTACGTTTCAAGAATAAACCTTGGTGCGGTGCTTGTTGAGGTTGTTAATAGCGGCTTTGCCGAAAAAAAGACCGCCGCATTGGCTCTTACTGTTTGCTCAATTACTTACGGTGTGGGTCAGCTTATCAGTGGTTATCTCGGTGATAAATTCAAGCCCCAGAACATAATTTTTATTGGCTTCTTCATAACCGCCGCTATGAATATTTCGGTTGGTGCTTTAAGCAAGGGCGGTGCGTTGGTTGTGTTGTGGGCAATCAACGGCTTTGCTCAGGCTCTTATGTGGCCGCCCCTTGTTAAAATCCTTTCCTCAAGGCTTTCTGACGAGGCTTACAAAAAGGCGGTTGTTAAGGTAAGTTGGGGTAGCTCCATGGGTACGATTGCGGTTTATTTACTTGCACCCGTAATTATTAAATTCCTTACGGTTAAGCTCGTTTTTATGATCAGCGGTGCACTTGCGGTTATTATGGCATTTATCTGGAAGCTTGTTTATGAAAAATACAAGCCCTTCTCTTCTGCTGTTATCACCCAAAGCGTTAAGCGTGATGAAAAGGGTAGTGACCTACCCGTTGCAAAATTCAACGGCTTCGTTATTACGTTGCTTGTAAGTGTAATGCTTGCAATTGTTTTGCAGGGTGCCTTACGTGACGGTGTTACCAACTGGACGCCCTCATATATTTCCGATATGTTTAAATTGGATAGCTCCGTTTCAATTCTTACAGGGGTTATTCTTCCCGTGTTCAGTATACTTAGCTTCACGGTTACGTCGTTTATTAACCGTAAGCTTATTAAGAACGAGATTGTGTGTGCGGGTGCCGTTTTCGGTATCGGTGCCTTGTCTGCAACGTTGCTTGTTTTAATGGGGGATAGGAGCGTTGTTTTATCACTCCTGCTTCTTGCATTACTTGTTGGTTGTATGCACGGCGTTAACCTGATACTTGTGTGTATGATACCCGCCAAGTTTTCAAAATTCGGCAAGGTATCATTTATATCGGGTCTTATAAATTCCTCTACATATTTAGGTGCGGCAATTTCAACCTACGGCATTGCTTTGTTCACCGAGGAATTTGGATGGACTAAAACAATTGTTTTGTGGTCCGTGGTTGCTTATGCGGGTGCATTAATCTGCATAGCCCTTGGCAGAAGGTGGAGCAAATTTAAAAATGCAGAATAATACTTTGATAATTTTTTAACTTGACATTTTAACAAGTATTAATTATTATATAGTGGTACATTTATGTTATAAATTTTTAGAAGGATGTGTTTTTTGTGGATCAGAAATATGATGCATTGTTTACCCCTTGGAAAATAGGCAATGTTGAAATCAAAAACCGTATCGTTATGTGCCCCATGGGTGGTACCTCACTTTTCGGTTGGTTTGAGCTTGGCGGTTGCCATTTTGACAAGGAGGCTGCAAAGCTTTTCCTCGAAAGAGCTAATAATAACGTTGGTCTTATTATCCCCGGTATTGCACCTTTACGTGATACCTTCTGGGGCAAGTGGCTCTGGCAGAATCCCAAAATGTTTGAAGAACTTAAGGAGTTTATGGATGAAATCCATAAGACTGGTGCAAAGCTTTTCGTTCAGCTTACTGCAGGTATGGGCCGTTCATGGGCTATTACCGAGCTTGTTGCACCTCTTCATAAAAACAAATTTACCCGTGCTCTCGTAAAGCCCATTCTTGATACATCTCACGAGTTGGCTTCTCCCAGCCCTCAGCCCTCACGTTGGGCACACGATATTATCTGTCCCGAAATGACAGTTGAACAGATTCACGAAATTATCGAAGCTTTCGCAAAGACTGCTAAGCTCTGCCGTGATGCAGGTGTTGACGGTGTTGAGGTTCACGCAGTTCACGAGGGTTACCTTCTTGACCAGTTTGCTATTGAATACTTCAATAAGCGTACAGACGAATACGGCGGAAGCTTTGAAAACAGATACCGCTTTGCAGTTGACGTTGTTAAGGCTATTAAGGAATCCTGCGGCGAGGATTACCCCGTATCACTTCGTTACTCAGTTGAATCAAAAATGAAGGATTTCTGCTACGGTGCAATGCCCGGCGAAGAATATACAGAAATCGGTCGTGCAATGCCCGAATCCGAAAAGGCTGCTAAATACCTTCAGGATGCAGGTTATGATATGCTTAATGCAGATAACGGTACTTATGACTCTTGGTACTGGGCACATCCTCCTATGTATATGCCCCAAAACTGTAACCTTGACGACGTAGCTCATATTAAGCAGTTCGTTGACATTCCCGTTGTTTGTGCAGGTCGTATGGAGCCCGATGCAGGTGCAGAGGCTATTGCGGCAGGTAAAATTGACGGTGTTGGTGTTGCTCGTCAGTTCCTTGTTGACCCCGAATGGATTACAAAGATTATTGAAGACAGAATTGAAGATATCAAGCCCTGTATCTGTTGTCATGCAGGTTGCTTCAACTTCTCATCATCAAAGGGTCACGCTAATACTCAGGACCTTAAGGATACAATGGGTCTTTCACGTTGTGCACTTAACCCCAAAACAATGCAGTCCAAAAAGTACAAAATCGAACCCGCTAAGAAGAGCAAGAAGATTGCTGTTATCGGTGGCGGTATCGGTGGTATGGAAACTGCTATCGTTTGTGCAAAGCGTGGTCACAAGGTTGACCTTTACGAAAAGAGCGACAAACTCGGCGGTGTATTCATTGCTGCAGCTGCTCCCTCATACAAAGAAAAAGACCGTGACCTTATTGCATGGTATAACCGTGAAATTCAGAAATATGATGCTATTACAGTACATATGAACACTGAGGTTAAGGACATCGCTTCTCTCGGTGCAGATGAGGTTGTTGTTGCAACAGGTTCTGTTGCTAACAGAATCCCGATTCCCGGTGCAGATAAAGCAATTGATGCAGTTGACTTCCTTCTTGATAACAGCCTTGTTGGTAACAACGTTACTATCGTTGGTGGCGGTCTTACAGGCTGTGAAATTGCTTACGAGCTTTACCTTCAGGGTAAGAATCCTACAATCATTGAAATGCAGGATGACCTTATCACAACTCCCGGTGTTGCTCTTGCTAACACAAGCTTCCTTCGTGACTTCTTCAAGACAAACAAGGTTCCCGTATACCTTGAAAGCAAAACAACAGAAATCACAGATTCAAGTGTTACAATTGCTACTAAGGACGGCGAAACAAAAACAATTCCCGCTGACAGCGTAATTCTTTCAGTTGGTTACAAGCCTGCTCCCATCGTTGAGAAGGCAAGCAAGCACGTTCACATTGTTGGTGACGCTTGCAAGGTTGGTAACCTTCGTACAGTTATATGGCAGGCTTGGGACGTTGCAATGAAGCTGTAATTTATACCTATTAAGAGTTAATGCCCACTTGGGTGTTAACTCTTTTTTTATAAAAATTTTTGTTTTACCTATTGACAGATTTAACAACAAATTGTATACTGTTTACAGTTGGTAGTACAAAACAATCTTAAAAGGAGGTATTGTATGAACTATTACAACGAACAGGATCGATTAATAGCACTGCTTACGGATGAATTACCGGTATTACGTGCAAGGCTCAAAATTTCACAGGATGAGCTTTCACGACGTATAGGTATTTCCCGTCAGACATACTCATTAATTGAGACAAAAAAACAGAAAATGACATGGGTTACCTTTATGGCAATGATTGCCTTTTTTGAGAACAACAAAAAATCTAAAGAAATATTACAATATGTCGGATTGACTTCTGATGATGCTTTTAGGGCATTGATTCAGAAATAAATTAGGGGGAGAAAGATATGTCTAAGGAGTTTAAAACCAATTCAATGGGTATAAACGTCATTAAATATGAGGGGGATAACAATACCTTTGTGTGGAAGCACCCTGTTGAAGATTTCAATATGGGCACACAGCTTATTGTTCACGAATCACAGGAAGCAATCTTCTTCCTTGATGGTCAGGCACTGGATACCTTCGGCCCCGGTCGTTATACTCTCGAAACACAAAACTTACCTATTTTAAGTAAGTTTTATAAAATACCCACAGGTGGTGTAGCACCTTTCCATTGTGAGGTTTACTTCATTAATAAAACCGTACAGATGGGTATTAAATGGGGTACTGATTCAAGAGTTCGTTTTATCGAGCCTCAGACAGGTATTCCCCTTGATATCGGTGCATCCGGTGAACTTAATTTACAGGTTTTCGATGCAAGAAAGTTGCTTATTAAACTTGTTGGTACAACAGGTGGTCTTCACAGAGATCAGCTTTTAAAGCCCGACGGTGTTGTTGTAGATAAACATGGTGACAAGTGGGAGACTAAGATTCGCGGTTATTTCAGACCCCTTGTTATGACAACCGTTAAGGCAAACCTTTCTGCCGCTATCAAGTCACAGAATATTAATATTCTTGAAATTGATGAAAAGTTAGAAATCCTCTCTGCCGAGCTTCGTCAGAAGGTTTCTGCAGGCTTCGAGGAATACGGTTTATTCGTTCCTCAGCTTTTCGTTACAAACGTTTCTCTTCCTGAAAATGACCCCAACTTTGCAAGATTACGTAAAACCCTTGCAGAATCCTACCTTGGTGTAAGAGAAGCTGAGGTTAAAGCTGAGGTTGCTGCTGCACAGCGTCAGGAGCAGATCGAAAGAAGCATAACCGATTTAGAACTTGCACGTATTAAGGCAGAGAAAGAAAAGCTCGGTGTTGACGTTGAAAAATACAGAGGCTTTGCAAAAGCTGACGTTATGCACGCACAGGGCTATGACCATAAGGATGAGCTTGCTGCAGAGGTTCAGAAGGCTTATGCCGAGGGTATCGGTAATATGGGCTCCAACGGTGGCGGAAACGGCGGCGGAAGTATGATGGGCGACCTTCTCGGTTTAGGTGTTGCGGTTAATGCTATGAACCCCTTAATGGAAAAGGTAGGCGGTGCTTTTAACGGCTTTGCGGATGCGGAAAAAACTGTTGAAGGCACAAAGACGGTCGATAACGGTTGGAAATGCTCCTGCGGTGCAGAAGGCAATAAAGGTAAGTTCTGTGCCGAGTGCGGTAGTGCAAAGCCCGTTGAGAAGATTTGTCCTAAGTGTGGTGCAAAGGTTACAGGCAAGTTCTGTGCTGAGTGCGGCTCACCCGTTGATGTAGTTTCTGATACATGGGATTGTGCTTGCGGCAAAAAAGGTTTGATAGGCAAATTCTGTGACGAGTGTGGAGCTAAGAAGGAGGATTAATTTATGGAAAATAAAAAGAGTTCAAAGATAAAGGGTATTATAAGTCTTGTTATTCTTGCTATGTTTTTCTGTCTTTATAACATATGCGTGCTTTTACCTAATTTCTTTATTACCGGTTTTTATAATGGTGCAACCTTCTGGACATCTTACCTTATGATGTTGTTCGTTTTTGTTCTTGTTGGTGTTGCCTTTGCAATAACGCTTTTTGTAAAGGCTGATCCCAAGGATGCAATATTAAGAATACCAATTTTCTACCATACAATAATTTTCTTTGTTGTTGAGTTAATTGCTACAAGCTTTTTTATGGCACTCGACACATTCTTCATCCGTAATATCTTTTTAACGATATTCGCTATTCTGTTAGAGATCATAATCTCAACTGTTTTCATTGCGATTCTTATTTCCTGCTTCTTTGTTAAGAGTCACATTCAGAAGGTTGACGCTAAGGTTAAGGATAAAACAAACTTCATCAGATTGCTTAAGGTTGATGTTGATTTGATTGCCGAAACTGCGGCAGACCCCGCTGTTCGCGAAGCATATATGGGCTTATCTGAACAGGTAAGATACTCAGACCCCATGAGTCACGAATCACTTTTTGAGCTTGAAAAGCAGATTCTTGAGTGCCTTAGTTTCTCAAAGCGTTGTGTAGAAGAAAATAAGAATGATGCTGCTCTCAAGAACTGCGAAATTGCATCACGCTTACTCTTCGAAAGAAACGAAAAAACAAAAGTATTGAAATAAATTAAAAAGAGCAGATGAAATCAAAGGGTTTCATCTGCTCGTATTTATATGATAATGTTAACGTTGCATTGTAGTTATCAATTTTTAAACTGTTTGTTCAACATAAATTGTGGTTTTGTTAACATTAATTTAAAATTTGTTGTAATTTTTGATTTTATGTGATATATTACATCTGTATATTTTGTTTATTGGAGTTGTACTTATGGATTTTAAAAAAGATTTAGTTGAAAAAATATTACCTTTCTGGCTTAAGAATTCAATTGACTACGAAAACGGCGGTATATATACCTGCCTTGACCGTGAGGGCAACGTTTACGGCACTGACAAAAGCGTGTGGTTTCAGGGCCGTGCCTTGTGGGTTTTTGCTAAAGCATACAATTTAATTGATAAAAACGAAGAATATCTTAAGGCGGCTAAGAATATTTACTCATTCCTTCCCAAGTGCACGGATACAGATGGAAGAATGTATTTCACTGTTACTGCTGACGGCAGAGAACTGCAGAAAAGAAGATACTATTTCTCCGAGACCTTTGCGGCAATCGGTTGTGCCGAGCTTTATAAGGCAACAGGTGATAAGGCAGTTCTTGAAAGTGCCGAGAGATATTTTAACGTAGCATACGAGTGCTTTACCGGCGTTCGCAAAAATCAACCCAAAATCAATCCCGCTAACATTGATTCAAAGGCTCTTTCACCCGTTATGATTATGCTTGCTACAACTCAGGTTATGCGAAGCATTGACGGTCTTTGGGATAAATATAACCCCATTGCAAAGGCTTGTCTTGATGAAATTCTTAATGGCGGCTACCTTACCGAACGTGCACTTCTTGAAAGTGTTACAAAAGCAGGGGAGTTTGTGGATTCACCCAACGGCAGAATTGTCAACCCCGGTCATTCACTTGAAGCCGCTTGGTTTATTATGACAGAGGGTCTTTTGACTGACAACGAGGAAGCAGTAAATGCCGCAAAAAATATTATTGATATAACCTTACCCTTGGGTATCGATAAAAAGTACGGCGGTATTATTGCCTTTACGGATTTAGAGGGCAAGCCTCCCGTACAGCTTGAATGGGATATGAAGCTTTGGTGGCCTCAGTGCGAGGCAATGATTGCTTTACGTCTTGCATACCTTAAGCTTAAGGATGAAAAATACAACGAGGTATATAATGAATTAAAGGAATATACCGAAAAGTATTTTGTTGATGATGAATGCGGTGAATGGTACGGTTACCTTCACTATGACAATACACCCTCAACAACCCTTAAGGGTAACATCTTCAAGGGTCCCTTCCATATTCCGAGATTTTATATGATTATGGCGGCTATGGACGAAACTGATGATATAATTTCATTTATGAAATAAGGTTGTATTATGGATTTAGAGATTTATAATAAGCTTTGCTTTTATACTGATTTAGCCGAATTTGAGGGTGCTTGTTTTCACCGTCTTACTTCATACCATTGGGAGAGCGAGACGCCCTACAGACCTGCTACGTACTTCAAAATGGGTGTTGTAGGTGAGTGCCTTGTGGCAACCCTTAAATGCTACGAGGAAAATCCAAGAGCTGAATATATTAATCGTGATGACCCCATTTATACTGACAGTTGCCTTGAATTTTTTGTGGCTCCCGTGGACGGTCGCGATGAATATATAAACGTTGAAATGAACTCAAAGGGTGCATTTCTTTCGGAATTCGGCAAAGGGAAATACGACAGAGTATTTGTTCGCACGTTGACTGATAAAGCCCCGTTGGTGGAGACCTTTAACGGTAACGACGTTTCGGGTGAGTTCTGGGGAGTTACGGTTACACTCACCAAGGAGTTTATTTGCGAACTTTACAAAATTGATAACTTTAATTTTACGGCAGTTAAGGCTAATTTTTATAAATGCGGTGACGAGTGTGAAATACCACATTACCTTGCATTTAATCCCGTTACGACCTTACCACCCGGATTTCATAATCCCCGGTGCTTTGCAACATTTAAAAAATGAGGTAGTTTGAAATGAGTATTACAAATAGAACAAATTTAATTGAAATTGTTAAGGCTTTCCCTGAATATGGTAAATATAAGGGTTATAAACCTGTTACCGACGGTCATATAAATGATACGTACATTGTTGAATATGAGGCTGCGGACGGCACCGTTCTTAAATACCTTGTTCAACGTATTAACGTTAACGTTTTTAAAATGCCCGTGGAGCTTATGGAGAACGTATGTGGTGTAACTGCATTCTTAAGAGAGAAGATTAAGGCTGAGGGCGGTGACCCCACAAGAGAAACTCTTACAGTTTTCCCTGCAAAGGACGGCAAAAATTACTATATGGCTGATGACGGCGGTTGTTGGAGAATGTACAACTACGTTGATAATACATATTCAATTAACGAGCTTACTTCACCCGAGGATTTCAAAAGCGCTGCATTGAGCTTTGGTAACTTCCAGAATCAACTTGCGGATTATCCTATTGAAACTCTTCACGAAACAATACCCAATTTCCATAACACACCCTCACGTTTTAAGGATTTTATTGAAGCGCTTGAGAAGAACGCTTCAGGCAGAAAAGATGATGCGAAGCCCGAAATTGACTTCGTGCTTGAAAGGGAGAAGGATTGCTCGGTTATTACCGATTTACTTAACTGCGGTGAATTACCCTTAAGAGTTACCCATAACGATACAAAACTCAATAACGTTCTTTTTGATAAGGACACAAACAAGGGTATTTGTGTTGTTGACCTTGATACTGTTATGCCCGGTTCATCACTTTATGATTTTGGTGATAGCATTCGTTTTGGCGCTAACACTGCCGCAGAGGATGAAACTGATTTAAGCAAGGTTTCACTCAGTCTTGAATATTTCAAGGCTTACGTTGAGGGTTATCTTGAAACTGCAGGCTCAAGCCTTACAGAAAACGAGATTAAATATCTTCCCTTTGCCGCTAAGCTTCTTACCTTTGAATGCGGTATCAGATTCCTTGGTGACTTTATTAACGGTGACGTTTACTTTAAAATTGATTACCCCGAGCACAACCTTGTAAGAGCCCGTACACAGTTCAAGCTTGTGGAGGATATTGAGGCAAAATATAGCGAAATGGTTGATATTGTTAACGAGGCTAAGGCAAAGATTTTAGGCTAAAAAACTTTTGAAAAAAATTCAAAAAAAGTGTTGACAAATTCATTTCAATAGTGTATAGTATCTATCGTTGTCGATAGCAAACGCCACGGCAACGAAGCAATGGGAGCATAGCTCAGCTGGGAGAGCATCTGCCTTACAAGCAGAGGGTCATAGGTTCGAGCCCTATTGTTCCCACCAAGAGGTGGCCCGGTAGTTCAGTTGGTTAGAACGCTAGCCTGTCACGCTAGAGGTCGACGG
>JAFYLQ010000023.1 GCA_017550105.1 Clostridia bacterium
ATACTGATTTCCATATGTCAGCACCCAAGGGTCTTACAGCTGCATCAGGTATCGACGCTGTAACTCACGCGGTTGAGGCTTATGCCGCAATGCTTGCAACAGACTATACAGACGGTCTTGCACTTCAGGCTCTTAAAAACATCTTCAAATATCTTCCCCGTGCATACGAAAACGGTCAGACAGACGTTGAAGCAAGAGAGAAAATGGCTAACGCCGCAACAATGGCAGGTATGGCTTTCGCAAATGCATTCCTCGGTATCTGTCACTCAATGGCACATAAGCTTGGTGCCTTCCACCACCTTCCTCACGGTGTAGCTAACGCACTTATGATTGAAGAGGTTATCCGCTTCAACGCTTGCGAAGCTCCCATCAAAATGGGTACGTTCTCACAGTATGACCACCCCCACACACTTGCTCGTTACGCAGAAATCGCAGATTATCTCGGTCTCGGCGGTAGCACAGATACAGAAAAGCTTGAAAACCTTATTAAGGCTATCAACGACCTTAAGGCTACAATCGGCATTAAGGAAACAATCAAGGATTACGGCGTAGATGAAAAGGTATTCCTTGATAACCTTGACGAAATGGTTGAACAGGCATTCGACGACCAGTGCACAGGTGCTAACCCCCGTTATCCTCTTATGAGCGAAATTAAAGAAATGTATCTCAATGCTTACTACGGCAAGCATTTTACAGAAAAAGCAAAGCCCACCGCAGCAGACGTTGCAACAGGTATGACTGCAAATGCAGTTAAAACACCCTACACAAAAGGTAAGAAAGCATAAGGGAGGAAAAAATAATGAAGCTTGACAGAGTTATTGCAGTAAGAAACAATAAAACAATTTACCGTGACGGTGACAAATGCGTTAAGGTTTTTGATGAGGATTATTCAAAAGCAGACGTTCTTAACGAAGCTTTGAACCAGGCAAGAATTGAAGAAACAGGTCTTAATATCCCCAAAATCGTTGAAGTAACAACGGTTGAAGGCAAATGGGCAATCGTTTCAGAGTTTGTTAAGGGTAAAACTCTTCAGCAACTTATGGACGAAGATGCAGAGAAGAAGGATGAGTACATCGAATTACTCGTTGACCTTCAGCTTGACGTTCATTCAAAGGTTTGTCCTCTTCTTAACAAGCTTAAGGATAAAATGAACCGTAAAATCAGTGCTTCTGAGCTTGATGCTACAACACGCTATGACCTTCACACAAGACTTGAAGGTATGCCCAAGCACAACAAGGTTTGCCACGGTGACTTTAACCCCTCAAACGTAATTATTACAGACGACGGTACAGCATACATCCTTGACTGGTCACACGCTACTCAGGGTAACGCTTCTGCAGATGCCGCAAGAACATACCTTCTTTTCTGGCTTAACGGCGATATCGAAGGCGCAAAGAAATATCTTGACGTATTCTGCAAAAAGAGCAATACTGCTAAGCAGTACGTTCAGAAATGGATGCCCATCGTTGCGGCTTCTCAGTCAGTAAAGGGCAACGAGAAGGAAAGAGAATTCCTTCTTTCATGGGTAAACGTTGTTGACTACGAATAAGAAGTAAGAGAGGTAATTATAATGAAAGTTACAGTGTGTATCGGTAGCTCATGCCATATCAAGGGTTCACGTCAGGTTGTTGAACAGCTTCAGTACCTTATTAAAGAAAATAATTTAGGTGACAAGGTAGAATTAGGCGGCACATTTTGTATGGGTAAATGTCAGCAGGGCGTTTGCGTAACTGTTGACGACGCTTTCTTCTCAGTAACCCCCGAAACTGTTGAAGAATTCTTCAACGATAAAGTTAAAGGAAAGAAATAAAAGGTAAAACAAAAGATGATAATTCAGGTTTGTGTTGGCAGCTCCTGCCACTTGAAGGGTTCGGCAGAAATTGTTGAGCTTTTACAAAAAGCCGTTGAAGAAAATCATTTAGAGAACGAAATAACACTTGCCGGTAGCTTTTGTATCGGCAAGTGTAATCGCATAGGTGTGACCGTTCAGGTAGATGATGAAATTCACGTGGGTATTACAAAGGAAAACTTTAAAGAGTTTTTCAATGAAAACGTTTTAAATAAAATTAACTGAAGAGGTGTAACGGGATATGCCTAATTGTCTTACGTTAAAAAAATCAAACTGTAAAAACTGCTATAAGTGTATTCGCCATTGTCCCGTTAAGGCAATCCGCTTTTCGGGTAATCAGGCTCATATTATCGGTAACGAGTGTATTCTTTGCGGTCAATGCTTTGTTGTATGTCCTCAGAATGCCAAAGAGATTGTTGACGAAACCGAAAAAGTAAAAGTATTTTTACAGGCAAGGGAAAAGGTAATAGTAAGCCTTGCTCCCTCATTTGTTGCAAACTACGACGGTGCAGGTATTAACTCAATGCGAAAAGCACTTAAACAGCTCGGCTTTTATGACGTTGAGGAAACTGCTATCGGTGCAACTATTGTTAAAAACGAATACGAGAGAATGCTCAGAGAGGATGAAAGAGATATAATCATCACCTCTTGTTGTCATTCCATAAACTTACTTATACAGAAATATTTTCCGTCAGAGCTCGAGTACCTTGCAGACGTGGTTTCACCTATGCAGGCTCATTGTATGGATATTAAAAAACGCTATCCCGATGCCAAAACAGTATTTATAGGGCCCTGTGTATCCAAAAAGGATGAAGCGGAGCATTATGCGGGTATAGTTGATGCGGTGCTTACCTTTGAGGAGCTTACAAACTGGCTCAAAAACGAGAATATTGATATTGAGCCCGAAAAGGATAATGACGATTTCAGCCGTGCACGCTTTTTCCCCACTACCGGTGGTGTGCTTAAAACAATGGCACAGGATATACCCGATTATACCTATATTGCTCTTGACGGTGTTGAAAACTGTGTTGCCGCACTTAAGGATATTGAAAGCGGAAAGGTTCACAAATGCTTTATTGAAATGTCCGCTTGTGTGGGTAGCTGTATGGGTGGCCCCGTTATGGAAAAATATCACCATACAGAAACAATCACAGACTATATTACAATAGCAAATTATGCAGGTAAAAAGGACTTTGAGGTTTCACAACCCAAGGCTTCTGAATTGAAAAAGCAATTTGAATATATTGAACACAGATATCCCAAGCCCTCCGAAATGGAGATTAACAGTGTGCTTCGTCAGATGGGCAAATTCAAGCCCTCACAGGAGCTTAACTGTGGCTCCTGCGGTTACAATACCTGCCGTGAAAAGGCAGCGGCTATCTGTCAGGGTAAGGCTGAAATTTCAATGTGTCTTCCTTTCCTAAAGGATAAAGCCGAAAGCTTTTCGGATACCATTGTTAACAGCTCACCCAACGGACTTATTGTTCTTAACGAGAATTTAGAGGTTCAGCAGATTAATAAATCCGCTATGGAGATTATGAATATCCGTTACGCCTCCGACGTTTTAGGTGATTACGTTATCCGTATTCTTGATCCCACGGTTTTCGAAACTGTTCTTAATACGGGCAGGGGAGTAACCAATCAGCGAGTTTACCTTGCAGAGTATAAGCGATACGTTGAGCAGACCGTTGTTCACGACAGGGATTCCCGTCTTCTTATCGGCATTATGCGTGACGTTACTGCTGAGGAAGAGCAGAGAGAAAGAAAAGAAAACATCAGTCGTCAGACGGTTGAGGTTGCAGACAAGGTTGTTGACAAGCAGATGCGAATTGTTCAGGAAATCGCTTCACTTTTAGGTGAAACTGCCGCAGAAACAAAAATCGCACTTGCTAAGTTAAAGGAGTCGATTTCTGATGAATGATTTATGTGCAGATATCGGTTATAAAAGTATAAATCACTATGGTGAGCAGCTTTGCGGAGACCACATTGATATAGTCGAGCCCGACGATAATTCAACGGTTGTGGTGCTTTCAGATGGTCTTGGTAGCGGTGTTAAGGCGAGTATTCTTTCGACCATTACTTCAAAAATCATTTCAACTATGCTTGCAGAGGGTCTTTCCCTTGAGGAATGTGTTGAAACCATTGCCGCCACTCTTCCCGTGTGCTCGGTGCGAGGCGTTGCTTATTCCACCTTTACTATTATTCATTTAAAAAATAATGAAACTGCAGAGCTTATTCAGTATGATAATCCCCACACAATAATCATTCGTGACGAACAGAATTGGGATTATCCTAAAACTGAAATGAACATCGGTGGTAAAAAGATTTTTAAATCAGTTATTCAACTTCAGGAAAATGATATTTTCATCGCAATGAGTGACGGTTGTCCTCATGCGGGTATAGGTACTGCCTACAACTTCGGTTGGAAGCGTGAGGATATTGCAAGTTTTCTTGAGACACTTGCACCCATCGGCTACACCGCAAAGAATTTATCAACAATGCTCATTGATGAGTGCGATAAGCTTTACGGCCACAAGCCCGGTGACGATGCAACCGCCTGCGTTGTTAAAATCCGAAAACGTGTGCCTATGAATATGCTTTTCGGTCCTCCCTCAAACAGGGATGATGCAGACAGAATGATGAGCCTTTTCTTCTCAAAAGAGGGTAAGCACATTATCTGTGGCGGTACTACCTCGTCAATTGCCGCCAAATTCCTCAGAAAGCCCCTTAAGCCCACCCTTAATTTTGAAAACAGCGATATTCCGCCCATTGCGGAAATCGAAGGTGTTGACCTTGTTACCGAGGGTGTTATTACGGTTAATAAGGTTGTTGAATACGCTAAGGATTATCTGGGCGAAATAAACATTATGAGCATTGGAGCTTTAAAAAGGATGGTGCTTCACTCATAAGCCGTCTGCTTTTTGAGGAAGCGACTGATATTAACTTCTACGTTGGCAGAGCTATAAATCCTGCCCATCAGAACCCCGACCTTCCTATAAATTTCAATATTAAAATGAACCTTGTGGAGGAGCTTTCAAAAAGTCTGAAGCAAATGGGTAAACGAATTAAAGTTAGTTACTTTTAAGGTGTTAAAATGAGTAATAATATAAGAAAATTTGATACAAAAGTACAATATCTTAAATACAAGGTGTTAAGAGAGGTTGCCCGAGAAGCGTGGCACGACACACTTCTTGAGAATCTTATTGACATACCTAAAAAAATAGTTCCCGGCAAAACCTCAACAATGCGTTGCTGTGTTTATAAGGAACGTGCAATTCTTTCCGAGCGTGTTAAAATTGCAATGGGTGGCGACCCCGAAAATCCCAACGTTATAGAGGTTATTGACATTGCTTGTGATGAATGTCCTGCCGCAGGATATGAGGTGACGGATTCCTGCAGAGGTTGTCTTGCTCACAGATGTGAGGACGTTTGTAAGCGTGGTGCAATTTCATTTGACCATAATCACGTTGCTCATATAGATAAATCCAAATGTGTTGAGTGCGGTCAGTGTGCAAAGGTTTGCCCTTATTCTGCCATTATTAATCGCAAAAGACCCTGTCAGATTGCTTGTAAGGTAAAGGCAATTTCAATTAACGAGGATAACGCCGCATCCATTAATAACGACAAATGTACCGCCTGCGGTGCCTGTGTATATCAGTGTCCCTTCGGTGCGATTTCAGATAAGTCGTATATTCTTAACGTGGTTGACCTTATTAAGAAAAGTGAGCAGGGCAGAAACTACAAGCTTTATGCAGTTGTTGCTCCCTCAATTTCAAGCCAGTTCTCCTATGCGAAATTAGGTCAGGTTATTACGGGTCTTAAAAAAATGGGCTTCCACACGGTTGTTGAAGCGGCTCTTGGTGCGGATATGGTTGCTATGAGCGAGGCTCGTGAGTTAGCCGAAAAGGGCTTTCTTACAAGCTCCTGCTGTCCCGCATTTGTGTCCTACATCAAATCCGATTTCCCCGATTTAGTGCCCTTGATTTCTCACAATTGCTCACCAATGGTTGAGATTTCAAAGTATATAAAAGAAACTGATAAGAACGCTAAAACAATCTTTATTGGTCCCTGTACTGCTAAAAAGGCGGAAGCACAGCTTGAAGGTGCAAAGCCCTACGTGGACGCAGTTCTGACCTTTGAAGAATTACAGGCGCTTTTTGACAGTCGTGATATTGACATTACCTCTCTTGAGGAGGATGTGCTTGATAATGCATCATACTACGGCAGAATATTTGCTCGTAGCGGTGGTCTTACTGATGCCGTAACTCAGGCTATCAAGGAGCAGAATATAACGTACTTTGAATTCAAGCCCGTTTCCTGCGATGGTATTGAGGAATGCAGAATTGCACTTCTTAAGAAAAGCAAAAATGCCCTTCCTGCAAACTTCATTGAAGGAATGGCTTGTGTGGGTGGTTGCATCGGCGGTGCCGGTTGCCTTACACACGGTGAAAAGAACAAGGCTGAGGTTGACAAATACGGCAAGGAAGCCTTTGAAAAGAATATCAGCGATGCAATATCTGTTTTAAGATAATTGAGTTAAAAGAAAAAACTCTCTCATAACAATCGTTATGGGAGAGTCTTTTTATTAATATACCTTAATCCATTCTAAGTCGGGTACGTCGCGGGATGCCATAATTCTGATTTTTATTTCGTCCGTTTCCGTGGGGTCGATTTCAACTATTTTTCTGCTACCCACGGTTGTGCCCTGAGCCGCCTTGTCAAAATAGCCATCTTTATTCTTTACGTGTATTGCAAAGTTTGAAATACGTTGCCCTTCGCTTATCCTTTCGGCAAGCTCAACGTATTTAATGCTTTTTATACCGTTTAATTTAACAATAAATTCGGGTTGTGTTTCGCTAAAGCCGGGAAGAACCTCAATTTCACAGCCTTCGGCTAAATTGGTTCCGAACTCATTTTCAAGCATTTCGCCAAGCTCTTTAAGTCTTTCAACGTCCGCCTCATTGAATTTGCCATTGGGCATAGGGGGGATATTAAGGTTAAAGGTAGTGTTATTACCCACTGAGTTAAGATACGTATTGAAAAGTCTTTCTAAAGAATGGGGCTTTTCATTTTCGTGGTAGAACCAACCGGGTCTTATAGACATATCGGTTTCAGCAGGGGCAAATACGAGACCCTTCGAATAAATTATTGTTTCAAGTGAGCCGATTGCAATATCACTATTGTAATTAAAGCTTAAATCACCCTCAACAAGGGCGCCCTCGGTCTGGGGCTTATTCATTGAGCAAAGCTCCTTGGGAACCACCGCCCATTGTGCGTAGGGGGCTTTTCCCGCCTCGTTGCCGCACCAACGGATAATGCCCGTATCGTGGAATATAGCTGCATTGGGTTGATATTTTTCAATTAATTCAATATAACCCTCAAAGTCATATATTTGCTTTTTGCCGTTAGGACCCTCACCACAGGCACCGTCAAACCAAACGTAGAAAATCTCACCGTAATTTGTAAGGAGCTCGGTTAATTGGTTTTTGTAGTAGGTGTTATATTCGTCCGTGCCGTAAAGCTTTGAATTTCTGTCCCACGGGGAGAGGTAAAAACCAAATTTCAGACCGTGCTTTTTACAGGCTTCGGCAGTCTCTTTTACAATATCACCCTTACCGTTTTTATAAGGACTGCTTTTCATAGAGTGTTCGGTGTACTCTGTCTGCCAAAGGCAGAAGCCGTCGTGATGCTTTGCAGTAAGCACCACGCCCTTCATACCCGCACTTTTAATCGCTTTAACCCATTGCTCACAATCAAGGTCTGTGGGGTTGAATATTGCGGGGTCCTCGGTGCCGTCACCCCATTCTAAATTGGTGTAAGTATTAGGGGAGAAGTGAATGAATGCATAAAAGGGTGTTTCCCTTAACATCTGTAATTGCTTAGCCGAGGGCTTAACGTGAGCGGCATTCTTTAAAAAATCCTTGAAATCCATTATTTTGCTTTTACCTTTCCTGACTTGGAAAATGCAAGCCATATCAAAATAACACCTGCTGACATTATTGCCATTGTGTGCTGGAAGCCGAAGTTACTGAAAAGATGTATGCAGTCGGGGGTGCCCACAACAAGATAAACTATGTTAATAAAGGCCACGAAGAAGAATAATAAAACCAAGGCGAATTTTTTGAAATCGCCCTTTTCGGCATTGAAGCCGAAGAATTTAACAAGCAGAGCCACAACACCAATTGCAAATAAAACGGCAATAATTATTGCGGGTATCATTGCATTTGACTCCTCAAAGCGTACCATTACGGGTCTTACGATGTTGAAACCTATTAAGAATATCATTCCTGCAATAAACACAAGCACCGATTTGACTTTGTTGGGTATTTTATTGAAAACAACCTCTTCAATATCTTTCTCGGGCTTTAAAAGCACAATGAATGCTGTAATAATCGCACCTGCAATGAAGCCTGTAAAGTACTCCCAACAACCCCATGCATAGAAGTATTCGGGAAGATAGGATTCCTTTAACATATGGTATCCGCCGTTGCCAAAATAGAAGAAAAGGTCTGCTACGGTAATGCCGAATGCAAAGGCGGAGCACACAACTGCGCCTGTTTTTGCGGCAACCTTATCTTTAAGAATGAAGCGTGTTGTGATAATTGAGGTTACGGCTTTTATTGCAGAGGTAATAGCGGTGATGGATTGAAAATAATTTCTGCCGCCCTCGATTTTTTTAGCCCACGAAACGTCCATAAAGTGAGACAAATAAGTCTCGTAGGCACTGCCGTCCATTTCTGCAAGGGCAAGAGCCTTTTCAAAAACCTCGGCAGCCTCGGGCTGAACGGCGTTTAATATAAAGGGTGAAATAAAAGCATTAGCTATTAAATCCGTAGCATAGAATACGGCTAAAAGTATAATAAAATGGCGAAGCTTCCATCTTTTTTCACTAAAACTTTTGCCGAGCATAATGCCGAAAAGCGAAGCAAGACCAAACCCAAGACAAAGCATCAGGAATACTGCGGAGCCGACGGACGTGTAGGTTGTTTCAAGCCCTAAGGTTAAATCCTCGGGCTGGTAAATAACACCCGTAATCTGATTAAGAAGTGTGCCCCAGCCCGGTGTTGTGAACATAAATGATATTGAAATCAGGGCTAAGTGCTTAAGGTCGAATTTCTGACGAGCATCCTTTATAACAAATATGAAAAGGGTGTACACAAGACCTGCGTTTAAAAGTCCCCACGATGAGCCCCATCCGTGCTCACCGCGTACACGCCACAGAAGACCTAAAAGTAATGCACCCATAAGAATGGTGATTACGTTTTGAAAAGTAGTTTTCTTTTTCATTTTATTCACCCTTTAGATAGCTTTTATTCTGTATACCTTTACGCCGTGTGCGGGAACCGATGCAACAACGTTTCCGTCAATAACCTTGGATTCATTTTCCCATAAATCCGTAACCTCGTAGGCTTTAGTGATTGGTAAATCAACGTAAACCTCGTTGTGAAGCTTTGCAAGATTTATTGACATTTCTTTAGTGTCGTTGGATTTATTGAGGAAGCAAAGTGCAAGCTCTCTGTTTTCAAGGGGCTTTACAAGAATATCCTGTAAACCGTTTGTGTAAATACGCTTTGCCTGTAAGCCGCGTTTGTCTTGGTCGATGGCAATAAGCTCCTTGTTTTTGAGGATTTCAAGCACCTTGTTGTCGGCTTGTACACTTCCGTCGGGATTAATAAACTGACGGATATCGTTGCCAAGAATAAGGGGTGCCGCCATCATACACCAAAGGGTGAAGTGTGTGCGGTTTTCCTCTAAGGTAAGCTTTCCTACACCGACCTCAAGCATATCGGGGTCGTTCCAACCACCGGGTCCTGCATTCTTATAAAGTCGGACGTTGAATTCATAAATACCTATCACACAGCACCAGAAGGGCTTTATATCCGGTGTGGTTCGCCAAAGGTTACCTGCCCTTGAGCCCCATTTCCACGGTCTGTTACGACCCCATTCACAAATGGAATAGCAAATGGGCTTCTCCTCGGTGTTGTTTCTTTCGGCATACTCCCTTGTGGCACGCTTGAGCTCGTAGCCCATATTGGTATACTGGCGTTGTGCCGAGTCCGCTTTGTTAGCAACAGGGTTGTAAAAACGTAATACGTTAACACCTTTTTTGAGAGATACGATTATCTGCAATCTGCCGTCAGGGGTGAAGCCCTTTGACTCGGGGAAGTAGCAGTCGTACTCTTTTTCGTTATTGACCTTGCAAACAAGGAACTTTTTACAGTTACCGCCTTTTCTGAAGACCATTGTAACAGAATATTCCCCGTCCTCGGGTACGTCGATTGTATCAAATTCAAGTTGACCAAGACCACCACAAAGACCGCCTACAACGTGACCGCCGTCAACCTTCGGGTCTACGAAGACCTTGGCGTCACCTATGGTCCTTCCGTGCTCTGCCTGAATTTCAATAAAGTCGGGCTCGTTGACCTTGCCAACGTAAATTTTTATAAGCTCGGGTGCAATTGTGGGAATTGCCTCGTTGTGGCAGAAGTCGTATTTGAAATATTCAACGCCCCACTCCGCAAGGGTATCGGCGTCAACGGCTTCGTGATAAAGACTTGCGGGTAAATCCTCGCAGGTGAGCGTGCCGTTGGAGGTGTAAAGACCAACCTTAAAGCCCTGTGCGTTCAAGTCCTCAATCAAGGGCTTCATACCTCGGGGGAAGCGTGTAAGGTCACCCTGAAGCTTGCCGTCCGCAGTTCTCATAGAGCTTTGCCAACAGTCGTCAAGGTTTATGCATTTATAACCCGCCTCAAGAAGCCCCGTTTCCTTCATAGCCATAGCCATATCGGTGATAAGGTTTTCGTCAATTGTATTGCGGAAGGTGTTCCAACTGCTCCAACCCATGGGGGGAGTGAGGGCAACACCGTTATTATATTTATCCTTATTCTGGATATGTATTTTTGTGGATGCAGCTGCCTTTTTTACAACACAGGCAGGGCAAACGTGTTTATCCTTAAGCGCCTTGCCGATAAGTGCACCGGCACCAACACCTAAAAGTATCGCAACAGGCTTGGAAAATTTCATTTATATCACCCTTTATTTGTTTTTGAATTTTCGTGCAAGGGCTACAATGCCCGTAATTGCGGCAACGCCCGCAGTAACTCCTGCGGCAGTATAGCCGATTTTATGCATAGCGATGCTTTGCTTGTCGGTTATACGCTTTTCAATGGGTCCAAGGCTTGTAGCATTAAGACCAAAATCCTTGAAATGATAAATTTTTGAATTTACCTTCCAGGGGTCATCCTCATTTATAGTGGTTAATCTTATTGCAGAACGACAACCGTCAGTATAACAACAAAGGCCGCTTGTTTTGTTCTGACCCAACATAATTCCGTCCACGTAGCCCGTGAAGTCGTTTGTATGGTCGTGACCGAAGAATGCGGCAATTACGTCACCCGTTCTTTTCCAGCTTGCAAACTGACCTCCGTTGTAGCAGGGGGTACAGGGTCCCTCACCAAGGTAACCCTCAACGCCGTCCTTGAGCATATACTTATTTTTACTGAACAAGTGGTGGCCCTCAACTGCACTGAAGGGGATTTCGTGGGGCTTTGCCTTTCTTAAAAGCTCGTATTCTTCAATAACGGGAATGTGTTGAAAAAGGATTGCGGGGATTGTTCTTCCGCCGTTATCAAGCTTTATTTCATTTGCCTTTTTCTCGTACCATTCAATCTGGTCCTGATGCACCCAATCGTATTTTGAAAGCTTTGGGTCCTCGCAACAATTATTTGAGTCAATAAACCAAAGGTTAAGAATATTCTCGGTTCCTGCGGTGTTCTTGACGAGTATATTGCAGTTGAAATTACCGCGGGGGCAGGTGGGGTCGTTTTCGCCTATGCAGTTTTCGATTTCCTTATAGGCGTTTACTATTAATTCCTCTTGCTCCTGGTCGTGCTCGTGGTTACCTAAAACGTAACAAAAGGGAATACCTGCATCAATTACGGGCTTGAGTATATCCCTTAACGCGGCTTTATATTTAGTGTATCCCTCGGTTTCATCCCTGTGGTTGCAGGTGTCACCCAAAAGAACAACCAAATCGGGCTGCAGGGCAAGTATACCAGCCTTGATGAAATTGTGCATATCACGTCTTCTTTTAATTCTGTGGGGAGTGTCAAGCTCCAAACTTTCGTGCAAATCACCAAGGCTCATTATTTTAAATTTGCCGTTTTTGAATTTCAACTCTGTATTCATAATTAATCATCCTTATAAAAAAACCGCCCGTAAAACGGACGGTTTGAAAGTCAAAAATTATTCAGCAGCAACCTCTACAACGTCTTCTGTAGCTTCTTCAACTGCTTCAGCCTCTTCGACTACGGGTGCTTCAGCTACAAGCTGAGCATTGTAAGCGTCAACAAATTTGTTGAAGTAAACGATTTTGAGCATATTAGCAATGAAGCTACCGAGGAAGGGGATTAACTTCCAAATCATTATGAAAAGACCGCCGTGCTTGATTTCTACGCCGTAATCGTCAGCCTTCTGATATAATCTTTCAGCCATCTGATAGTTCCAGATAGGAGCGTTAATACCGAGTGAGCAAACGTTGAGAAGAAGAACAAGGAAGTAGTTTGCACTTTCTTTGTCGTCGCCCTCACAGAGTTTGTCAACATCTTTGGTCCATTTGTACCAGAAGAAGAAACGATAAATACCGAGTGTTACAATGTTAAGGATAATGTACAATGCAATATTTTTCTTTTTCAACATGATTGAGTTGCCTCCAATTACTTTTGAAGTATTAATATGGGCAGAAATATGCCACCCCTTTTACTGTTCTTATAAATAATACTATATTGAAACAGGAATGTCAATAACAATTAAACAAAAAAAGAAAGGAGCAAACGCCCCTTTCTTCAAAATCAATCGTTGAAAAGTGAAAGTTCTTCTTTTTTCTGCTGTTCTTTGTATTTTTCAAGTCTTGCCTTGATTTTTTCAGCAGGATTAAGAAGGTAGCTTACTGAACAGTCGTGGTTAAGAGTGTCGATGATAAGTGAGCAATACTTACTCATATCAACCTCAAAGTACCAGGGCTTTTCAAGAAGTTCAGGTGTTCTGTAAACGAGGTTTGTGGTGAATACACCGTCAAGAATGCCGTTTGCATAAGCCTTGTCGAACTCCTGAAGACCGTTGCAGAAAAGACCGAAGCTTGTACATACGAAAATTCTGTTTGCCTTGAGTTCTTTAAGCTTAGTAGCAACCTCAATCATAGAGTCGCCCGATGAAATCATATCGTCGATAATAAGGCAGTCCTTACCTTCAACGTTGTCACCAAGGAATTCGTGAGCAAGAATGGGGTTTCTGCCGTTTACAACCACTGAGTAGTCGCGACGCTTGTAGAACATACCAAGGTCGATGCCGAGAACTGTTGAGTAGTAAATACAACGTCCCATACCGCCCTCGTCAGGAGAGATAACCATAAGGTGGTCGTGGTCAATTTTAAGGTCCTTGAAGTTTTTGGTAAGAGCCTTAATCATCTGGTATGTAGGTGCAACGTTTTCGAAGCCCTTAAGAGGAATTGCGTTCTGCACACGGGGGTCGTGAGCATCGAATGTGATAACGTTTTCAACACCCATATCAAGGCAAAGCTCCTGAAGTGCAATTGCACAGTCAAGAGATTCACGTCTTGAACGCTTGTGCTGTCTGCCCTCGTAAAGCATGGGCATAATAACGTTAATTCTTCTTGCCTTACCCTCAACTGCAGAGATAGCACGCTTAAGGTTAGCGTAATGCTCGTCGGGTGAGTAGTGGTTTTCGTAACCGTACATATTGTAGGTAATGCCGTGATTGAAGCAGTCACAGATGATGTACATATCGTAACCTCTTACGGTTTCGTGAAGCACACATTTACCTTCGCCTGAGCCGAATCTTGTAAAGTCTGCATCAATGATAAATGTATCTCTCTGGTAACCGTAGAAAGCGATGCTTGATTTATGCTCACTTTCTCTTTCTTCACGCCATGATGTGAGATAGTTGTTAATTTTCTGTGCAAGCTCCTCACAACCGGGTGTAGCGAGTATACCGAGAGGGCCTACAGGGATAGTGTTGGGAATACCGAATGCATCTGCCACGACATTAACCTCCAAAGTAAAAATATTCTTTTATAATTGTACTAATAATTCAAACTCTTTTCAAGTGAAATCGACAAAATAATCGGTTAGAAATTATATAATTATATGGCAATCATTTTGTAAGATGTTACAAAAAAATAATTGCAGTACCCCATAAAGGCACTACAATTGGAAATCATCTTTAGAAAATTCAACTGAAAAGGAAGGAGTTTTGGGCTCTCTTTTTAAAGGGTCGTATCTGAATTTTTTGCATTTTGAGTGTAATTGCATAATGCCACCCATTTTTCTGCATACGGCAACACTGCGGTCGGGTGCAATTTCTGCATATTCACAACAACCGCACTGAGGTTCAGTTTTACCCTTAAAAAGCTTTAAAGCCATTTTTATCACTCCTGACAAGGTTATTTTAGCACATCCGTCTTTTGTTATCAACCTCAAAAACAAAAACTGTGCACATAATAAGCAAAATTATTCCCGTTATTATGCCGTTACTGACGGGGAACACCTGATTACCTGCCGTAATCGTTGTTGACGCCGTTACGCTTTGAGGAAAAATTTTCATCAACACCGAGCAGAAGAATGCATTAAGGGCACCGTTGAGCGCTTTAATGCATATAAAAAATCTAAGGGGTATACCGCAATTTTTCATATACGTATATACCTGAAAAATCACCGCAAAGCCTCCGAAGCCGAGTATTGCCGAAATAACGGGCAGACTTAAGCCTTCGGTAACGGCGTTTTCGCACCCTGAGGTTACCTCTGATATGCAGTTTATAAAAATCAGTAATCCGTTGTAAGGAACTACAGCTTCGATAAGTGATGAAATTGAACAAAAGGTCAGTAGCCAACCGCATATTTTTAAAATGGTTTCACTTGTCTCGCTTACGGCTTCCGTAAATATATTTTTCGATTGAAGGAATACAGGGGAATATATGTAGTCGGTAGGGCTATCCTTGAAAAAACGAGAGAAAAGACCTATGGAAAAAGCCGAAAGTACGGAGGAAAGGTAAAGTATAATTCCCGTTTTGTATGAGTAAAGCGTAAAAACGCCTATTGCAGAAATAACAAAAGCAGGGGAAGGGTTTGAACACCAACAAAAAAGCCGTTGTGCTTCATTTTTTGTTATCTGCCCTGCGGAGTAAAGGTCGCTAACGCCCTTTGCACCTACGGGATATCCACCTAAAAAGCCCAATAAAATTGAAGAAAAGCCAATGCCCGATATCCCCAAAAGCTTCTGTGCGAATTTTTCTGCTTTTGAAGAAATAAGATGAAAAAACGACGTTTTTGATATACAGGATGAAAAAACCATAAACGGGAACAACGAGGGAATTATCTTTTCTGCCGATAAAACCAACCCCTTACGAACTCCTTCGGCTATTTTTTCGGGATAAACTATAAAGCCCCACAAGCAGATAAGTACGATACAACCAACGGGGATATATTTCAAATATTTTTTAATACCGTTTTTTACCATATCACCACACCTCAAAGATATTTTATGAGTTGACAGCATAAAAATATTCAGAAGGGGGCATTGAATGAAATTGAACCGATTGAAGGCGGTAAGTGAAAATATAAGCGGGTGCACAATTGAGCTTTTTTCAAATACACGCATAATTGTCACGGATTGTAAATGTGTTGTGGATTATTCCAAGGAATATATGGTATTAAATCTGGGGGATTTAAACCTTAAAATAGTCGGAGAAAATCTTGTGGCTGACTCCTTTGCATTCGGTCAGACGGATATTAAGGGAAATATAAAAAAGTTGGAATTTATATGACGAAATTTAAGGTGGTCAGGGTCTATGATAAGCATTTTTCGTTACGTCAGCGGTTACGTTGAGTTTTGTGCCGAGGGTGGATTTCCCGAACGATTTTTAAATCTGTGTAAGCTTAACGGGATAAGCCTTTGGAACGTAGAAAATGATGGTGTAAAGGTCAAAGCCTGTACATCTGCCAAGGAATTTGAAAACATAAGTAAACCTGCCAAAAACTCGGGAATGACCGTGAAAACCCTTGAAAATAAAGGGATTCCCTTTTGGGCAAGGCGTCATAAATGGCGGTGCGGACTGCTTGCAGGACTGATTATAGCTGTGTGTCTTGTGTGGTATATGTCGGGATTTGTATGGGATGTAGAAATAGCCCAGGAGGAGGGTGTAAAGATAAATAACTTTACAGAAACTCTTGCAGAATTAGGCGTTAAGTCGGGTGTAAGGAAGTCGAAAATCGACGTTGTGGAGGTTCAGGAGGCTTTGCTTGATATGTATCCGGAATTGTCGTGGGTTTCCCTTAATATTTTCGGCGATAAAATAAAAGTCGAGTACACTCCTGCAACCCCTGCACCCGAAATTGTGGATACAAAGGCTCCGTCAAATATTGTGGCTTCCAAAAGCGGTAAAATTGTTCTTATAGAGGGCTACAACGGAACAAATGCGGTTAAAGAGGGTGCTTACGTCACACAGGGTAGCCTGTTGATTTCAGGTGTGAACACCAATGGTGACGGAAGCGAAAATATCGTAAGAGCACGTGGGAAGGTTTTTGCCGAAACTAAAAATACCCTTACCTCCACAAGTGAATATGAAAACTCTTTGAATATAAGCAACGGGATTTCGCTCAGATATAAAATTGATTTGTTCGGATTAAAAATTCCCTTGGGCATTAAGCCTAAAACTGAAACAGTAACTGAAACAGATAGTCCATTGCGAATAAACTCCACAATTCTTCCCGTGGGTGTTATAAGGGACGAAGGCATTTCGTTTTCTGAAAGCAACGGCGAATACAGTTCGCAGGAAATAGATATGCTTAACCTTCTTTATTGCATTAACGAAAAAAGAAATGCCTTTAAGGATGCCAAAATAAAAGCGGTAAGTTATAAGAAAAATGAAACCGAACAGGGCAGAAAACTTACAATGACGGTTGTTTGTGTCGAAAATATCGCCCTTGAAAAGCCTGTTTATGTAGAATAAAACTGATATCTTTTAACAAAAAATTCTGAAAATTTTAGTGGACATTTACAAAAAATGTGGTATACTGTCTTTGTGCAATTATAGTATTTTATAAAGAAGGTAATTAAATCGGAACAGATAATCAATGTTGACAGAATGGAACAGGCTGTAAGTCTTTTTGGTAGCTTTGATGAAAATATCAAACTTATCGAAAAATCCTTCGGGGTGGACGTTATCAGTCGTGGTTCAGATATAAAAATAAACGGTGAGCCCGAGGACGTGTCCAAGGCGGTAAAGGCAATTAACGGACTTTTAATGCTTCTCAATCGTGGCGAAAGCCTCAACGAACAGAACGTAAGGTACGTTATATCCCTTGTGGGTGACGGTAATGAGGATAAAATCTCCTCAATGTCGGGGGACTGTGTTTGCATTACAAGTAAGGGTAAGCCCGTAAAGCCCAAAACCTTGGGGCAGAAAAACTACGTTGAATCCATAAAGAACAACACGATTGTTATCGGTGTGGGTCCTGCGGGTACGGGTAAAACCTATCTTGCGGTTGCTATGGCGGTTAACGCCTTCAGGGCGAAAGAGGTTAACCGTATAATCCTTACACGACCTGCAGTTGAAGCGGGTGAAAAGCTTGGCTTTCTTCCCGGTGACCTTCAGAGCAAGGTTGACCCCTACTTAAGACCCCTTTACGATGCGCTTTTTGATATGCTCGGTGCCGAGAATTTCAACAAATATCTCGAAAGGGGCAATATTGAGGTTGCACCCCTTGCATATATGCGAGGCAGAACCCTTGATGACAGCTTCATTATTCTTGACGAGGCACAGAACACAACTCCCGAGCAGATGAAAATGTTCCTCACCCGAATGGGCTTTAATTCAAAGGTTGTAGTAACCGGTGACGTTACACAGATTGACCTTCCCGAGGGTAAGCGTTCGGGTCTTGTGGAGGTTACGAAAATTCTTAAAAATATGGAGCAGATTGATATTGTCCGCTTTACGGGTAAGGACGTTGTAAGACACAAGCTTGTACAGGATATTATCAGGGCTTATGAAAAATACGAGGAGGCAAAGAAAAGGAAATGAAAGAAAAAATAAAAGTTATTATCACCAATGACCAGAAGGCAATAAAAATTCCTACAGGTGTAAGACTTCTTGTAAGACGTTGCTGTAATGCGGTGCTTACCTTCGAGAATTTTTCTGAGCCTGCGGAAATCAGCGTTACCTTCGTTGATGACGAGCGTATTCACGAGCTTAACAGAATGCACCGTAATATTGACAGAAGCACCGACGTGCTTTCCTTCCCCTTGGGTGAGGACGGCGTTTATGATAAAAATCTTGAAACAGGTGCCTGTCTTTTAGGCGACATAGTTATTTCCGTTGAAACTGCAGTTCGTCAGGCGGAGGAATACGGTCACACCTTACAGCGTGAAATGGGCTTTTTGACAGTTCATTCAATGCTCCACCTTTTGGGCTACGACCACGAAAACGGTGGTCTTGAAGCCGTTAAAATGCGTGAAAAAGAGGAGCACGTGCTTACAGAGCTTGGTCTTAAACGAAACGAATCTTATTATATGAATTCCGAGGAGGAATAAGTGTGAAGGATTTAAAAAGCCTTTTTAGAAGCTTTATGTACGCTTTCAAAGGGCTTGGTTGGATGATTTCTCACGAGCGTAATTTCAGGATTCATCTGACGGTTCTCGGCTTTTTGCTCTATTTTCTCATACGTTTTGATTATTTCGCTTTAACGGGAACTCAGGTGGCAATACTTGTGCTTACAAGCGCCCTCGTTTTAGCGAGCGAGATGATAAATACCGCTATAGAAAAAACCAACGATGCCGCCACTAAGGAGAGAAACGAAGCGGTTAAGGTTGCAAAGGACGTTGCCGCAGGTGCGGTTCTTGTTTTTGCAATTTCGTCCGTTCTTGTGGGCGTTTCAATTCTCTGGCAGCCCGAGGCTTTTAAATCACTTTATACGTACTTTACGGGTAATCCGCTCAGCATAGCGTTACTTGTAGCGATGATTATAATTTCATTGATTTTTATATTCAAATTTGATTTTAACAAAAAGGAAAAGAAATAATGTCACAAAGAAAAACAGCATTTATAGCAATAGTAGGCAGACCCAACGTGGGTAAATCATCAATACTTAACAGGCTCTTGGGTCAGAAGGTTGCAATCGTATCCTCAAGACCCCAGACAACCCGTACTAAAATTATGGGTGTACTTACCGAGGGTGACGTTCAGCTTGTGTTTACCGACACCCCCGGCTTTCATAAGCCCAAAACAAAATTGGGCGAAAAAATGATTCAGGCGGTTGACGATAGCATCGGTGGTGTTGACTCCTGCCTTTTCGTAACTGAGCCCCGTGGTGAAATAAAGCCCGCCGAATTAGAATTACTTGAAAAGCTCAGGGCAGAAAGAATTCCCGTGGTTCTTGCTATAAACAAGATTGATACTGTTGCAGACAAGCAGGAACTTATGTCAAGAATTCTTGAACTTACAAAACTTCTTGATTTCCACGCCGTTGTTCCCGTAAGTGCACGTGACGGTGACGGTATGGCGGCTCTTAAGGGTGAGCTTATGAACCTTGCGGAGGAGTCCGAATTCTTCTTCCCCGAGGATACTCTGACGGACCAACCCGAGCGAGTACTTGCCTCCGAGATGATTCGTGAAAAGCTTCTTCACAGACTTAATGAGGAAATTCCCCACGGTATTGCCGTTTCTATTGAAAAAATGCGCGAGCGTGAGGACAAGCCCATTCTTGATATTGAAGCGGTAATTTACTGCGAACGTGAAAGCCATAAGGGTATAATTATTGGCAAAAAGGGTGCTATGCTCAAAGAGATTTCTACAAATGCACGTCACGAGCTTGAGAATTTCTTTGATTGCAAGGTTAACCTTCAGTGCTGGGTAAAGGTTAAAGAGGATTGGCGTAATCGCGAAGGACTTATTCACAATTTCGGATTGGATTAATTTAACTTTTTATAAACTGTATAAACCCACTGTCACCGAATAAAATATTATTACAGATATTTCGGTGGGAGTGGTGTTATGGATGAAAATGAACTTTGGCAACGGTTTTGCGAGGGCGGTAAGATAGCCGATTATCTTGAATACCGCAGTTGTGTAAATGCCGTGAATAAAACGGAGTTGGAGCCACGTGATAAAGATAACAGCACCGGGTCTTGTAATAAGAGAACAGAGTATCGGTGAAGCCGACAGACTTATTACTGTGCTTACGGCGCAGTATGGTATTGTACGTGCGTTTTCCCGAGGTGCTAAAAAAACTAAAAGTAAAAAGCTTGCGGCAACGTCCCTTTTAGCATACGGTGATTTCACCTTTGTTAAAACTAAGGATGCATATTCCGTGGAGGATGCCTTGGTGAAAGAGGTGTTCTTTGAACTCAGGCAGGACGTTGAAAAAATGGCTCTTGCTCAGTATTTCTGCGAGCTTGCCAACGAATTTTGCGAAGAGGATTATGAGTCGGGGGAGGTTCTCCGACTTTTTCTTAATGCCCTGTGGCTTTTGAAAGGGGACAAGAAAAAACCCCTGTTTATAAAAAGCGTTACCGAGATGCGACTGATGTCACTAAGCGGATATATGCCCGCCTTGGTAGGGTGTGATTCCTGCGGAGCGTATGAGTCCGATACAATGTATTTTTCACCCGAAAGCGGTAAAATTTATTGCGAAAAATGCTTGCCCATAGGTGAGCGTTACAGTGTAAGTGCCTCGGTGATACAGGCAATGCGGTATGTTTCACTTTCTGATTTTGAAAGGATTTTTTCATTTACACTTAATGATGAATCCTTAGAAAAATTCTCACAAATTACCGAGGGCTATTTACTCAATAAAACCCAACGAAAATTTAAAACACTTGATTTTTACAGGACTTTAACACTATGAATGAAATGACAAAGCATTTAAA
Organism: Clostridia bacterium; assembly: GCA_017550105.1. GTDB lineage: Bacteria > Bacillota > Clostridia > Oscillospirales > Acutalibacteraceae > DTU089. The sequence goes on from JAFYLQ010000023.1 coordinate 20,789, forward strand.
AGCACTTGAATTTGATAAGGTTTTGGAGCTTCTGGCGGTTCGTGGCTGTAACGAAGACGCCAAGGAGATTATTATGTCCTTGCGCCCCGAAGCCGATATAAATGCGGCACAGCGTCTTATAAAAATGACCGAGGATGCCTACATATTACTTGCAAAGCACGGCGGACCCTCCTTCGGTGGGCTTAAAAACGTTACAAATGCTCTTTCAAGAGCCGCCGCAGGCGGTGTGCTTTCAATGAAGGAGCTTCTTGATATTGCAAGCACTATAAGAGCGGTGCGTTCAATCAGTGAATGGCGTAGCAACAGCGGTCAGAATGAGTTGAGCATTGATATTTACTTCAGCTCACTTATGCCCAATAAGTATCTTGAGGACAAAATAAC
>JAFYLQ010000002.1 GCA_017550105.1 Clostridia bacterium
AATCCTTCGCTGCTGCTGAGGGTGCTATCGGTATCGCTGAAAAGGCAAACAAGGTTAGAAAGAACCCCCTCAGAGTTATCCTTAACGGTCTTGGTAAAGATGCTGCTCAGATTATCGCAAGAATCAACGGCTTCACTTATGTTGAAACAGAAATGGATTACTACACAGGCGAAGTTAAAGAAGTATATCGCAAAGCATACTCCGACGGTCTTCGTGCAAAGGTTAACTGCTACGGCGCTAACGACGTAACAGAAGGCGTTGCTATTATGTGGAAGGAAGGCGTTGACGTTTCTATCACAGGTAACTCAACTAACCCCACTCGCTTCCAGCACCCCGTTGCAGGCACATACAAAAAAGAATGTGTTGAAAACGGCAAGAAGTACTTCTCAGTTGCTTCAGGTGGCGGTACAGGTCGTACACTTCACCCCGACAATATGGCTGCAGGTCCCGCTTCCTACGGTATGACAGATACTATGGGTCGTATGCACTCTGACGCTCAGTTCGCAGGTTCTTCATCAGTTCCCGCTCACGTAGAGATGATGGGCCTTATCGGTATGGGTAACAACCCCATGGTTGGTGCTACAGTTGCTTGCGCAGTTGCAGTTGAAGAAGCTTGTAAATAATTGACTTATTAAACAGAAACACATCACTTTGAGAATTCAAGGTGATGTGTTTTTTTCTTTTGGTGAGGTAAGTTGGTTTTTTGAAAAAATATGTCAAAAAAACTCTTTTTTTTACACTGTATAACAGAGGGTGGTTATTGTAAAAGAAGAGCATATTAATTTGTTGTGTCACAAAAAACACAATGTGTTCATAATTTGTTTACAAAATTGTGTCACCAATAACAAGATTGTGTTTTATAATTAAATTAATAAAAACAGATGAAGCGAAGCCTCGCCCTCCTGCGTAAGGAGAGAGGGGGACCGCCGTTAGGTGGTGGGAGGTCCTATCATCCCTGTCCGCCTTGGCGGATAGGGATGGGGCAAGGAACACGACCTGAAGAACGAAAAAGCAGATGCAGTTTCTACCTCTCTGGTTTAAGAGAGGGGGACCATTGCGAAATCAACTGTTGTTTTGAAAAACTGAAATCCGGGCGGTTATTAAATATTAAAATAAAGTTGGGGCGAATGGTGGAGAGTTCCCGATGCGTCAGCATCGTGGAAACGAAGTTTCCATAGACACCAATTCACCTGCAAAATCATCTATATTCAGGCGCAATAGGCAACCCTTTCTGCCGAGCCTCACAAACATTGTTTATGATATAGCGAACATACTCAATATCCTTGTTTACCTCGGTGTTTTCAAACCTGAGAACATAAATATCCTGAGCCTCTATATACGCTGTACGCTTATTATCATACTCAATATTTTCCTCGTAAAAATGCTGATATCCATCAATTTCAATTGCAAGTCTTAACTGTGGACAATAAAAATCAACAATATAATTGCCAATTATTCTTTGTCTGTGAAATTTTGGTGTGCGACCTTTAAGTATCTGATACCACACCTTTTTCTCTTCGTCGGTTTGATTTTTCCGCATTTCAACAGCATATTTCTTTAGGTTTTGGTTTGTTGGTAATGGTTTTCGTCTGTTCATTGCTTTCTCCTTCTTTTGTGTAATTGCGGGTTTTGTTCTCGGACCAAAACAGATTCAATTCGTGATTCGTAATGCCAAATTGATTGATTTACGTTGGCGGTTGAATTAAGTGACGGTATGTTCTACCTCTCTGGCCTAAGAGAGGGGGACCATTACGAAATCAACAGTTGTTTGGATAAACTGAAATCCGGGCAGTCATTTACTGCTTAAATAATGTTGGGGCGAATGGTGGAGAGTTCCCAACGCGTAAGCGTTGTTGAATCCTAAGATTCAATTGTAATAAAATTACCTTACCGATAAAGCAAATAAGAACAATAATTCTATCACTAAAAAACAAAAACTTAATAACAGAAAATTTATGTCAATGGAAGCGATGCTTCCACGATGCTGACGCATCGGAAACTCTCCACCACCCGACAAAAATTATCCGTTTATTAAATTTTAGTCTCGCTTTTTGATAATTGCAAGAGGAAATTTAATTAAAAGGTGGTCCCCCTCTCTAAAGTTAGAGAGGTAAACCAAACCGCAACTTTTTTTAAATATATAAATAATTTCAGGAGGTAAAACAAATGAAGAAAACATTAAGTATTATTTTATGTGTGTCTTTACTCGCATCAATAATCTGTTTGCCTGTTTCGGCAATAACAAAACAAGAAGCTGATATTGACGACTTCATTAATGGTGTAACACGGCTCACACAAAAATATGATGCAGATAAAGATTTCGAGGTTACCTCCGAAAACATTTCTTCTGAAAATTTTTCAGAAGATGCTCCAACTTATTATTCCGCATCATCGGTTTCTGAAAACGAAACCGATGATGTACCCGAGTTGGACTTTCAAACCTGTCGTTTAATTGTTCAAAGTGATGTTGAATTTGAGGATTACGGTGCTGTTGAAGTAGTAAGTGGTTTTGAAAACTTTCATATTCTTCAATATAAAACTGAGGATGATGCAAAAAATGCTTACGAAAACTTGTTAAATGATTCTGACATTATTTCTGTTGATATTGATGCTGTAATAAGTGTTGATTCAGTTGAAACAACAAGCACAACCACAGAAACAACTACATACACCAAAGAAGATTTTTACAACTGTTGGTCACTAAACGCCACAGGAATTGATAAGGTTCTTGAACATTACAGTAATAAACAATTTTCTGAAATAATTGTCGGTGTAATTGATACCGGTGTGAATTATGAACACGAGTTGTTTGAAGGAAGACTTATAAGAACAAAATTCAATAGTAGCAGTGAGGATGCTCCCGATGATGAGTTTGACAGACATGGTCATGGTACAGCAGTAACAAGTTGTATTGTAAAAACTACTCCTAATAATGTAAAAATTGCAGTCTACAGAGTGGCAAATTCAAAAGGAGAAGGTTCAATATCTAATTTATATGCTGCCATTTTGCAAGCTATAGACAAGGGAATAAAAGTGTTAAACTTAAGTATAAGTTTTGCAAATGCAGGTGAATCTGAAATTCAATTAGCAATACTTAATCACGCAAAAACCAATAACACAGCAATAATTTGCGGTGCTGGAAATGGGGCGGCAAATATAGATATTCGTAGTGCAAGTTATATTAGTATTTCCGATGACACTTGCTCTGTTGCTGCGAGCGACAATCACAATAATCCTGCCTCTTTTACAAATTACGGAAAAAGTGTAGATATTGTTGCACCGGGTTTAGATGTTGTTGCAGCAGATAAAGACGGAACATATAGTCTGTTCTCCGGAACATCTGCAGCCTCACCCTATATAACCGGAGTATATACCACTTTATCTTGTGTATATCCTGCATTATCCATTACAGAAAAAATGCGTATGATAAAGGCTTCGTCAACAGAAATATCACAACCATACATTAAATATTGCTTTAATACGGGCTTAATCGACTGTTTCAAACTATTCGATTTAAAGAAACTCAATTCTGTAAAAATTAGTTTGGAAGCAGGTATTTATGAAGGTCCTGTTTCCATTGAGTTATTTGCTGAGGATGGTTGTGATATTTATTATACAATGGACCAAACGTACCCCTCTCCATCAAACGGCACCATATATACAAAACCAATTTCTTTTGTCGGTGATGCTTATGAAATTGTTGCAGTAGCATACAAAGATGGTGTAAGAAGTGATTTTTCACGAGAACTAATACACTCTGCACAAATCGGAACGGATGATATGTTTACCATTTCGGAAGATGGTGTAATTACAAGATATATGGGTAATACCAATTATTTAAAGGTTCCCGAAAAAATTAACGGGATAACTGTTACCGATATTGCAGAAGGTGTATTTGCAGAAGCCACCTTTTATGGTCTGATTTTACCTGACACTATGACGTTTATAGGTGATATGTCCCTTTGGGGTGGACCAAACCACAATAGCTGTCTTTATGGCAACAAAACAACAAGTGTGGTCAGTGGTGAAAACATTAAAATTCTTGGAGCAAAATCTTTTTATGAATGTACTTCTTTAAGTCAAGTGGATTTTCCTAATTGTGAACAAATAGGAAATGAAGTTTTTTATAAAACAAGTCTTGTTGGTGCTAGTTTTCCTAAAGTGACAACATTGATAAGCAGAGCATTTTATTGCGCAGAACATTTAAGGGAATTATATTTGCCCAAATGCACTAAAATGCTTGACGAAACTTTTGCAAACTGCAAACAACTTCAACACTTAGATGCCCCTCTTCTTGATATGGATACAAAATCAATTGAATATCCTGATTGGGAGTTTGATTTAGCTGAAGAAGGTCTCTTAAACACCTTTGCCACAACAGTTCAATTAACTCACATTAATCTTGAGAAAACAAGAGTAATTGGATGGCTTAAAGATACACTCTGCGGGGCATTCTGGCGTAGTAATATTCGTAGAATAGATTTATCAAGCGTTGAATATATCTATGAAATACCCTGGCCACAAGCTAACTATCTTTCAGAAATATATCATCCTGTAACTGTTGAACTTAATTTCCCCGCTACATTAAAAAGATGTGTAGAGGCAAAACCATATTTTGATGAATCTATACGAAATTATGTTGTGCATGCATCTCCCGGCACCTATGCGGAACAATGGGCAAATGATAATGGTGTCAAATTTGTTGAACTTAATGCCGAAACCTCAATTGCAGAAAACATTGAACCCGTTTGGGATAAATATTCATACAAACCTTTGTACTTTGATGCACGTGGATTTAACAGAACTTATCAATGGTATGGTTCGTATGATAATAAAATCGGCAGAGATGTACCGATTGCAGGTGCAACTACAAATGAGTTCGACCCCGGAGAAAGCAGTAAATATGCCTACTACTATTGTCGAATGACGAGCACAGATATCGACAATGACGGTAATATTGTAAGCTCATTTACTGTTAACAGTACACTGTGTCAAAATCGTTTTCTTAATATCTATGCTAAAGATAAAACTGATGTTGACATTGAGAATAATTTAATTTACACCAAACAATTTTTCTGTCGCAATTTCTTGGATTTAGTACACGTGAATGAAAAAATAAATTACCTTTCAACTCCTTCGTATTCATACCAAAACAACTCTTGGTACGGCACGGGTTCACTGTTACAGATTCAAGACGCTGACTTATCAACCAAAACCACATACACCCTGATTGTCGAGGGTGACACAAACGGTGACAGCGTTGTAGATGCACTTGACGTTGCAGAGGTTGAAAAAGCAACCAACAGCCATAATGATTTAAGCGGTAATTACCGCCTTGCAGGTGACAGTAACCGTGATGATGTAATTGACGTTACCGATTATCAGGCGGTGGTGAACGTAGCGATGAATGTGTAAAATTCGTAATTCATAATTCGTAATGCGTAATTAAAGGTGCACTGCGTGCCGATTATAAATTAAGTTGTTGTTAAGCGAAGCCTCGCCCTCCTGCGTAAGGAGGAGGGGGGACCACCGTTAGGTGGTGGGAGGTCCCTAAAATGCGGAATGCGTAATTATCAGGTAAACTTCGTTTCAGATTATAGATTAAGTTGATGTTAAGCGAAGCCCAACCTCCCTGCTTCAGGAGGGAGGGGGACCGTCTTTTTGTCAAGTTGTTTGATGTGTTTATTTTCAAGCGAGTGATATGTTTAATTTTGCGGTTTGTTCGTTGGAACGGTGGAGAGTCCCAATCACTTATTGCATAAATCAACTTTATGAGCGGTGGTGGGTAGTTCACTTACTGTTAGTCTTCTGTTGGGTAGTACGATACACCCCCGTAAGGGACGGATTTATCCGTCCCGCAAGTAAGGAAAACCTCAGCGGTACGCACCAGGTGCGTACCTTACGGTGGAGTTTCTAATTTGAAATATCCTTCCCATTACAGCAGCAAAACGCCCCCTGAAAATCACGATGAATTTCAGGGGGCGTTAATGTTTTTACTTAACCGTTATCTTCGCATAGCTGTCATATTCAAAATAATCCGAGCTCAGTGAGCTTATCCTTGAGCCGCTTGCGTAGATGTTTTCAAATTCTGCCTGAATTGAGTTGGCCTTGCCGTTTGAAGCAACCTTGATTTTCTTAGGTGCGGTGTAACGGATGTTCTTGTATTTAACGTTTGAAATACTGAAATTCTGAACGTCGTCGCCATAAACAAGGCAACCTATGGGTCGGCTGTATGCTCTGTAAATATCGATATTCTCGAACGTTACGTTATCAATGCTGCCACCGGGGATTTCAACCACAATTGCAAGGGCGGGGATTCTGTCCTCGTTCCAGGTTGCATCGTGGAAAACAACCGTTGAATCCTTAAAGGTTATATCCTTGATGTCCTTTTCAACCTCACCGCATATACCAAAGCATCTTGCTTTGCCGTTCCATGCGGTGCAGTTTGTGAAGGTTACATTTTTGCTTATTGCACCCTCACCGCCGCCTGCGGCTTTAACGTCAAACAGGTCGTCGCCACTTCGGCAGAAGGAGTTGTCAACCGTAACGTTTCGGGAGTTGCAAATTGCAAAGGCGTCGGAGTTCTGTCTGTAGCCGAAAATGTCAACGTCCTTAATGGTGATGTTTTCGCTATCATAAGTAATAAACGTCCATTCGGGGGAGTTGATGAATTTAACACCGCTTATTTCAATGTTGTTCGCGTATGCTATAACAATACCCCGTCGTTCTGCTCTATCAAGATGCGAAAGGTCAATAACACCGCTACCTACGATTTTCACGTTGTTGCAGGCAGTAAGGTTTAAGTATGGGCAACGGTTAAGCCCTATGGGCAGGTGACCTGCGTTTATTAAATCCGTATCCTGCTTACTTGTGTTGTTGTAATTATCGTTGTCGCTTGTTATGTCATAGGTGTGCTTTGCCTGAAGGTATGAGCCTCTTTTGAGGTAAAATACGGTGTTACCCCAACCGCAAAAATCAAAGTAGGCATCGGAATTGTGGAAGCCCTTTTCAACGGGGACAACATTGTATCCCATATCCTGATATTTTTTGATTTCCTTGTCCTCGTCCACTAACTCACGAACAAACAAGGTGAAGCCGTGCTCCTGGTCATCCTTGTTGAAAACGAAGGTGTAAGTACCCAGCTGTGTGATTTTTCCGTTAAGCACGGTGTTAAGATATGTGGGGTTAAAATCAAGGCTTTGGGGGAGTATTGTAACGTTGTCCATTATAAAGCCGTGGGTATTCAATTGGAATGAAAGCTCGAAATCTCTTGACGTATCAACGTATATTTCCGAGAATGAGTGAAGGGCACCCTTTTGGGTGTTACCAACAAAAACGCTTGTGGCATAAACGGGGATATCCTCGCTCTCAACGTAAACTGAAAAATAGGGGGATTTGATTATACCGTTAATGTCCTGATAACCCTGAGCGTTAACGTACAATTCGTCACCGTCGTCATCTGCACGCTGTATGAATGAGGCGGTAGTAAGACCTGCTGAGGTCAGGCTTTTAACAGCCTCGGCAGGGTATTCAAGGTATTCGAAAAGTGCTCTGTCGGCACCGGGCAGAACCTCTTTGGGTCCGTCAAAAATATTAAATGCCGAAAAGAATGCCATAAATAGAGCAAGTATTGCTTTTAAAAAGCTCATAGTAGGACTCCTTGTTAAAAATGTTATTTCGATTTTATCACAAAGCAATTTAAAATTCAATAAAAATGCGATTTTTGTTGTTGCAATGTTTGGTGGGTGCTATTGACAAAATGCGGGAGATTTTAGTATAATCAAGTGGTATTAAATAAACTTAATTTGTTTTATTGAAAGAAGGATTTTATTATGTCAAAAGTACTTGTGGAAACATCCGCACGTCACGTTCACGTTTCAAGAGCAGACCTTGACGTTCTTTTCGGTGAAGGCTACGAGCTCACACCTAAAAAGGACCTTTCTCAGCCCGGTCAGTTCGCTTGTGAGGAAAGAGTTGCTGTTATTGGCCCCAAGGGTCAGTTCCCTGCAGTTTCAATTCTTGGTCCCACAAGACCCTCATCACAGGTTGAAATTTCTGCTTCCGATGCACGTTCAATCGGCGTTAAGGCTCCCGTAAGAGAGAGTGGTGACGTTGTAGGTAGCGGCGCTTGTAAGCTTGTTGGCCCCAAGGGTGAGGTTGAACTCAACGAAGGTGTTATTGTTGCTAAAAGACATATTCACCTTACTCCCGATGCTGCTGCAGAGTTCGGCGTTGAAGATAAAGAGGTTGTTGGTGTTAAGATTGAAAGCGACGGCCGTTCACTTATCTTCGGTGACGTTGTTTGCCGTGTGCATCCCAACTTTGCTCCTGCAATGCATATCGATACAGACGAAAGCAACGCAGCTTTCGCAGCACCCGGTATGATGGGCGAAATCGTAAAATAAGATTATTAAATGAAAAACCGTGTTTCGCAAGGAAACACGGTTTTTTTATTCGTCATTTTCGGCTTCGTCCGATACCATTTTTATTATTTGGTCTTTGTTTGAGGAATTTCTGTATAATAAAATAAGCTTTGCCTCGTCCCATGATAAATCGGACATTTTCAAAATGCTTTCATTCACGGACTCGTCGAAGAAAGCCTCGTTCTCTTTTGAATGTAGTATGAGTCGGGGAGTGTAGCCGTAAAATTCGTCTACGGTTACCTTGTAGCATCGTGCCAGCTTTTCGATAATATCAATAGAGGGTACCTGAACGCCTTTTTCGAAATCGTCATATACCTCAGCGTCAATTCCAAGGATCTCTGCAAGCTGAGCTTTTTGGAGCTTGTTGTATTCCCTGAACTGCTGTATTCTGTTACAAAGCATCTTACCACCTCCGACGTTTTTTACATAATATCACAAAAATCGACAAAAATCAACAAATGAATATTTACAATATATTGTTTGCGGAAGCGATGGTTTAATAATCGGGAATTATTGCAAAAATAAAGCACCAAAGGTAATAACACCCTTGATGCTTTTATAGATTGTGCAATTAGTTTTCGGCAATGCCGAGAAGCCAGTTAACTGATACGCCCAGAACCTCTGAGAGAGCGATAAGCTCGGTGTCACAAACAGAACGAATCTGCCCCTCTAATTTTGAAAGACCTGATGCGTTAAGGTCTACACCTCGGATTTGAAGCTGTGTAAGAAGATCCTTTTGTTTCATTCCTATAGCTTTTCTTCTTTCTTCAACTTTGGTTCCGCAGATGTTCTTGGTGCCTATGGGCTGCTTCCTGATTCTCATCTCGTAGTCCCCCTTAATGTTGAATGTATTGCGTTAATGCAATGATATCATAACAATAATCAACTTGCAAGTATAAAAACATCTTTTTTTCAACAAAATTACAAATTTTGATGAAAAACGTCGATTTTTGTGCCTCGTTTTATCTATAAAATGTTTGCTATGGAGATAATAATGTGTTAAAATAAAATAAATTATTAAGCCGTGAGGTGCGTTATGAGTATTTGCAGTGATATTTTTGCTGATTACAATTGCTTTGCTACTGCCGAGGGTCTCCTTGGTGCGGGAATGGAGAACGTTAAGGTTACTTATGATATGTTCTTCCGTGAAATACCCGACAAGGGCGGCTTTGCCGTTATGGCGGGTCTTGAGCAGTTGATTGAAAGATTGCAGAATATAAGCTTCGATGATGAAATGATTGAGGATTTAAGGGTAAAGGGCTTTTCGGATAAGCTTCTTGATTACCTTAAAAATTTCAGGTTTGAGTGTGACGTTTATGCTATGCCCGAGGGTACACCCGTGTTCCCCAATGAGCCCATTGTTAAGGTGCACGGACCTGCCGTTCAGGCACAGTTTATTGAAACCATACTCCTTAACACAATAAACCATCAGACCCTTATTGCTACAAAGGCTAACAGGATTGTCCGTGCCGCCGCAGGCAGGCAGGTTATCGAAATGGGTGGCAGACGTGCTCATGGTCTCGGCTCTGCCATTGACGGTGCAAGGGCGGCTTATATCGGCGGTGTGAATTCAACAACCCTTTATCCCGCATCAAAGAAGTACGGTATACCTGTTGCTACTATGATGAGCCACGGTTGGGTTCAGCTTTTCGAAAGCGAAATCGAGGCCTTCAAGGTGTACCTTGAAGAGCATGGTGAGGAGGGTATGCTCCTTGTTGATACCTACGATACCCTTGACAGCGGTGTTAAGAACGCTATTCAGGCATTTAACGAGGTTCTGGTTCCTCAGGGGCTCAGACCTGCGGGTATCATTATAGATAGCGGCGATATGACCTATCTTTCCAAACGCGCAAGAAGAATGCTTGATGAGGCGGGCTTCCCCGATTGTGATATATATGCATCAAACTCCCTTGATGAAATCCTTATTAAGGATATGCTTAATCAGGGTGCTAAGATTGACGGCTTCGTTGTTGGTGAGAAACTTATAACCTCCGCTTCCTCTCCTGTTTTTGACGGTGTTTATAAGCTCTGTGAAACCGAAAAGGACGGGGTAAAGAACCCCGCTATTATGGTTAGTAACAACGTTAATAAAATTACCACACCTTGCTCAAAACGTGTGTGGCGTCTTTTTGATATGGATTCGGGCAAGGCTATTGCAGACGTTCTTACAACCGAAAACGAAAATATCGACAACGAAAAAACCTATTCTCTTTTTGACCCTGATTTTACTTGGAAACGCAAAACGGTTGATAATTTTGTTGCCCGTGAAATGCTTGTTAAGGTGTTTGAAAAGGGCGAGTGTGTGTATACCGTTCCTGCCTTAGAGGATGTTTGCAACTATTGTAACGAGCAGGTTTCATCCCTTTGGGAGGAGGTTGTCCGTTTCGAAAATCCCCACAGATATTACGTGGATTTTTCAGGCAAGCTTTGGGGTATAAAGCAGTCCTTGATTGAAAAGATTATGCATCAGAGTGATGCGGACGGAGAAAACTGATATGTCCCGAAAATACAAACTCGGTTTAACAAGAAACCGACTTTTTGAATTTGATAACGGTGTGGTTTTCTGTGGTGAATACGATTTCGAGAAGGCGGGGCTTAGCAGGGCTCTTAACCTGCTTTGCATTAAAGAACCGCTTATTACCTCTTTTGTTTCTCTCGAAAACGACGGAAACGCTTACGTGCTTACTGATGCGGTTGAGCAGGGGATTAACTTTTGTCCCGAAACGGCAGATGAGTTAAAAAAACACTATGAATGCTATGGTGTGGACGCCTTTTCTAAGACCTTCGAGTTTTCTTATACCTTGGATGGATTCCTTGTAATAGCGGGGCACACGGCGCTTTGTGATGCGAAATCTCTTTTGCGACTTGCAAGTGATTTGGTTGAGTTTTATAACGAGCCCCTAAAAAGCGTGGAGCCCTCTACTATAAAGCTTTTGTCAGATAAAACTGATTTACCCTTGGAGGTTGCATCGCCCTTAATTGACAGGCTTTCTGCGGATTTGGATTTAAAATGGCAAAAGGATGCCCGTTTCTTTGCCGTGAAGGATTTTTATGAAGGCAAAGAGGCCTACGGTAAAATTAAAGGTGAAGTTTCCTGCGTGGGTGCGAAACTTGATGGTAGCGAAATTGAAGGGTTAAAGGCTTTTTCCGAGGAACAAAATGCGGACGTGGTAAGTCTTGTCGGCTTCGCTTTTTATGACGCTCTGCTTCAGAATATGGCGGGTAAAAAGAAGTTTAACAAGATGAACGTCTATGCTGACGAAAGACTGTTCTTTACGGATTTTGAAAATTATCGCATAGGTGCTTATAACGGAATTACCGAGGTGTCTTATAAAAAGAAGCTTGTGAACGGCGAGCTTGTTGACAGAGCCAAGGCATTTCATATAGAATGCTATAAGAATGCAACCTCTACCTTTAAGGTTTTTTATGATGACGTACTTCTTATGAGGGTTTCACCGGCTTTGTGCGATGCAACATATATGTACAAGGCGGGGCTTTTAAAAAGCAAGTCGGCTCGTACGGTTGCGGAAAATTATGGTTGCGCCTGCGAAAAACTGTGCGATTATTTTTATTGCAATCTTGACCAAAGGTATTGGGATTCAATTAAAGCATTCCGTGACGTTTATGTGGCTGAGCCTTTTAAAATGAGGTGTGCCACTGCCCTTGATTTTGTTTTAAATAACGGGGAGGGACATATAACCTTCAGGTATAAAAAACAAAAATGCGATGATGCTATGGCTTGTAAAATTATGAATACGGCTATGGAAAATATACGTAAGCTTTCACAAAAACAGTAAAAAAATATCGAAAAAAGGACCTTGTAACGCTATTTGCGTTGCAGGGTCCTTTTGCGTTTTGGAAAAGGTTGGTAATTTACCGAAAAATAAGGGGAAATCACGTATTTTTTTAGTTAAAACTATTGACAAAATAGCTATTGAAAATTATAATAGTGGTACGATGTGTCTCGAAATGGGCTAAAGTGTCTCGATTTTAACCAAAAATTATTGCGAAAGGGGTGTCGGTATGTTTTGTAGTCAGTTTGACCATTCTCTTGATGATAAAAATAGATTTAAAGTGCCGGCGGCTCTTCGTGACGAATTAGGCACAAAGGCTTACCTTATTAAATCACCTGATTCCGACACCAAATGTATATTCATTTATTCTGAAGCGGGCTGGAACGAGCTTTATAAAGAGTTTAATCAGAGCGGCGAGCATAATCAGCTTATGCGCCGTATGGCAAGAAAGATTCTTTCAGGCGTTATCAGTGGTGAGGTTGATAAGGGGGGCAGACTTACTCTTAACGCTTCTCTTAAAGAGTATGCGGGTATAGAGGGTGAGGTTCACATCGTTGGTAACAACAACCACATCGAAATCTGGTCACCTGAAGAATGGGCTAAGGAACTTGCTATTCTTGATGAACAGTCTACAGATTCACTTAACATCAACTTCTGATAGGTGTGCTTATGGATTTTAAACATATTTCGGTTTTGCTTCAGGAATCTGTTGATTCGTTAAATATAAAGCCCGACGGTGTTTACGTTGACTGTACCTCGGGTGGCGGTGGTCACTCGGCGGCAATTCTTGAGCACCTCAACAAAAATGGCAGAATGGTGCTTATTGATCAGGACCCTGACGCTATTGCCACTATTACCGAGCGTTTTAAAGGCGATAACAGGGTGCAGATTGTTAAAAGTAACTTCTCTGCAGTTGACAGTATCCTTTCGGATTTGGGCATAGATGGTGTTGATGGTATGGTTGCAGACCTTGGAGTTAGCAGTCATCAGCTTGATACCGCCGAAAGAGGCTTCTCCTTTCATTACGATGCACCCCTTGATATGCGAATGAGTCAACAGGGCAAAAGTGCTTACGACGTTGTTAATACGTATTCTAAAAATGAGTTATATACAATAATATCCCGCTACGGTGAAGAAAAGTTTGCCGACAGGGTTGCTAATTCAATAGTAAGCTCTCGTGAAGAAAAACCTATCGAAACAACCCTTGAGCTTGCAGAAATTGTTGCAAATTCAATTCCTGCCAAGTTCCGCCGAAACGGACATCCTGCAAGAAAAACCTTTCAGGCTATACGAATTGAAGTAAACGGCGAGTTGGACGTTCTTAAAAACACACTTCCCTTGATGTTCAAAAACCTTAAAGAAGACGGTGTTTTATCAATTATTACGTTCCACTCTCTTGAAGATAAAATTGTTAAGGATTATTTCAGAACACTTAAAGAAGGGTGTACGTGCCCTAAGGAATTTCCTGTTTGTGTTTGTGGTAAAAAGCCCAAAGCTATTGTGAAATCCTCGGGTGTTAAGGCTTCGGGTAAAGAAGTTGATGAAAATAACAGAAGCCGTAGCGCAAAGCTGCGTACGGCAATAAAAATAGGGGAGTAAATCCCCGTGGGAGGAAGTTATGGTTTACAGAGGAACTGAAGCTTATGATTTTTCGCTTTTCGAGCCTCAGGTTATCGAAGAACCCAAAAAACAGAATAAAACAAGCAGACAACCTAAACGTAACAACGCTCCCGTAAGAAAAGCTGCCGCTAAAAAGACAGAAGTTACTAAGGTTATAAACGATTTGCAGTATGTGGCTCAACGTGATGCTAAAAACGTTGCGATTCCCACAACTGTTAAAAAAATAATGTGCTTCTGTGCACTTTGTGTTTCGCTGATGGTTGTTCTTCTTGTAATGCAGACTAAGAACGACAATCTTATGACCGAGATATCAACTGTTCAGAGCGAAATTAAAATTGCTCAGGGTGAAAACGTAAGACTTAATGCAGAGCTTAACAGTATGATTGCTTCCGACCGTATTGAGGAATATGCAGAAAACGAACTCGGTATGGTTAAGGCAGAAAGCTATCAGATTAACTATATAGACCTTTCCGAAGGTGATGAAATAGTTGTTTCCGGTGAAAAAACTCTCGGAGAAAAAGAAGAAAATAAATTGAAAACGTTGTTTGCATATATTTTCTGAACAAAAAATATATATGAGAGTTGAGAAATGCTCGACTCTCTTTTTTGCATTGATAGGTTTGTGAGGTGTTAGTGTGTCACGAGTAAATATGAATTTAAAAAAGCGTTGCTTATCTGCAATTGCCGTTATACTTGTGCTTGGCTTCGGTGTTGATATATGCCGACTTTTCTGGTTTCAGGTAATAAAAACCGATGAATACAAAACTGCCGCCGAGGCACAACAACTCAGTGATACGGTTATTTCTGCGGACCGTGGTGTTATTTACGATGCAAATATGAACGTTCTTGCAGAAAGTGCATCTGCATGGCTTGTGTACGTAAATCCCTCTAAAATTGAAGATGAAGCCGAACGAAACCTTGTTGCAACAGGTCTTGCGGAAATTTTTAAGGACCTTAAGGTTGAAAGCATCAAAGAAAAAATCAGTAATTCCGATTACAGCTACGTTAAAATTAAAAGCCGTGTTGAATATAACGAAAAAACTGCAGTTTCCGAGTTTATTAAGGCAAATGACCTTTACGAGGTTATCGGTATTGACCCGGACACCAAGAGATATTATCCTCTCGGTAACTTTGCTTCAACCATTATCGGTATGACAAACAGTGATAACAACGGCAGAGCGGGTGTCGAACTTGCTTACAACGACACCTTGACAGGTATTCCCGGCAGAATTATTACCGCCAAGGATGCCGCAAGTCACAATATGTCAAGCAACTACGAAACCAAATTCGATGCAGAGCAGGGCACAAGCCTTGTGCTCACAATTGATAAAACCATTCAGTATTACCTTGAAAAGGGCTTGTCACAGGCGGTTGTAGATAACGATGCCGCTTCTGCTTACGGTATAGTTATGGACGTTGACACAGGTGCCATACTTGCTATGGCAACAATGCCCGACTACAACCTTAACGAGCCTTCAGTTATTACTGACGAGGAGGTTCTTAAGGAGCTTTCCAAAATCAAGGATGAAGACGAGTACGACGTTGCCTACAACAATGCGGTTTACCTTATGTGGCGTAACAGAGCCATAAGTGATACCTATGAGCCCGGCTCGGTTTTCAAAATCTTTACTGCGGCGGCAGGTCTTGAAGAGGGTGTGGTTAGCACTAATTCAACCTACAACTGCACGGGTGCTATTCGTGTTGCAGATAACACAATCAAATGTCACCGTCACGAGGGTCACGGCACACAGACCTTTACACAGGGTCTTATGAATTCCTGCAACCCCTTCTTTATTACCGTGGGTCAGGAACTTGGCACCGATAGGTTCTATAAGTACTTCGAGGCATTTGGCTTTACGGAAACCACGGGCTTGGATTTACCTGCCGAGGCTTCTCCTGCGGCAGATGTTACGTACCACTCAAAGGAGAATATGGGTATTGCTCAGCTTTCCTCAAGTGCATTCGGTCAGACCTTCCAGGTAAGTGCCATTCAGATGATTACTGCAGTTTCTGCAGTTGCTAACGGCGGTAAGCTTATGGAGCCCTATGTTGTAGCAAAGAAGCTTGACGGTGATGGCAATACTGTTTTCGAAAAAACACCTACCGTAAGACGTCAGGTTGTTTCCGAAAGCACAAGTAAGACCGTTATCGGTATGATGGAAAAGGTTGTATCCGAGGGTACGGGTAAAAACGCTTACATACCGGGCTACAGGGTGGCAGGTAAAACAGGTACCTCCGAAAAGCTTACGGTTGACGGTCAGTACATTGCATCTTTTGTAGGCTGTGCACCTGCCAATGACCCCAAAATTGCAGTTCTTATAATTATAGATGAGCCTCAGGGTGCGAACCACGGTGGTGGTGCCATTGCGGCACCTGTTGCAGGTTCGGTAATTGAGCAGACTCTTAAATATATGAATGTTGAGCCCGTTTACACGGACGAGGAGCTTTCAAAGCTCAATGCAACAACTCCCGACGTAGTTGGTATGACTGTTACAGGCGCTAAGAATACTCTTTCTTCGCAGAATTTCACCGCAAGAGTTGTTGGTGATGGTGATAAGGTTCTTGCACAGTATCCTGCAAAGGATCAAAGCATTCCTATGGGTGGCGTTGTTATTCTTTACACCGATAAGGAAAGCAGTAACCAAACTTCAACAGTGCCCAACCTTACGGGTATGAGCATCAGTGAAGCAAACAGAACGGCGGTAAATGCCGGTTATAATATTAAAGTATCGGGCGCTTCCCTTAACAGTGAGGTTGTTTCGTATCGTCAGAGTATTGACGTAGGAACAAAAGCAGAGCTTGGTACAACAATTACGGTTTACTTTAAAACAACGTCAGGCGTTCAGGACGACTAAACAGGATGATTAAAGAGGTGTCGAAATGCTTTTATCAGAACTTTTAAAAGGTATAAACATTCTTTCACAGTATGATGACCGAGAGATTTCAGACGTTACAGACAAAACACACGCTATAAGCGAGGGTTGTGCCTTCGTTTGTGTAGTTGGTGCGCGTTTTGACGGTCACACCTTTGCAGAAAATGCCTTAAAGGAAGGCGCTAAAGCAGTTATCGTTTCAAAGGATTTGGGTCTTAAGGAACAGATTCTTGTTGAGAATACCCGTGAAGCCTACGCCGTTATGTGCAAAAATCTTAACGAAGCGGCTGTAGATAAGCTTACTTTGATTGGTATAACAGGCACAAATGGTAAAACTACTACTGCATTTGTTATTAAGGATATACTTTCACAGTTGGGTGAAAAAAGCGGTCTTATAGGTACCGTTAAAAATATGGTAGGGGATAAGGAATTCCACACGGAGCTTACAACACCCGACCCCTACGATATGCACAAGCTTTTCAAAATGATGGTTGATGACGGCATAAAGTATTGTGTTATGGAAACATCATCACAAGCGTTTCATCAGATGCGTCTTGCAGGTATACACTTTAAAACAGGTGCTTTTACTAACCTTACTCAGGACCACCTTGATTACCACGGCACAATAGAGGAATACAAGCGTTGCAAAAAGACACTTTTCCTTAATTGTGACAATGCAGTTATTAATTCTGATGACGAAACAGGCTCATATATGAGTGACGGTATTGTTGCCGATACTAAAACCTACGGTATTAATACCCACTGTGACTTTAAGGCAGAAAATATAGAATATTTCTCCGACAGAGTTGAATATTCTTTGAATGGGAAAAAGGTAGTTTTCAATATTCCCGGTGGCTTTTCGGTGTACAATTCCCTTTGTGCAATTGCTTCTGTTTGTTCCTTGGGCTACGGGCTTGATGATGTTATAGATGCAATTTCAGGTGCAGGGACGGTTAAGGGCAGATTAGAGCTTCTTAAAACCAATACCGAATACGGTGTTATTATTGACTATGCCCACACACCCGACGGTCTCGAAAAGGCAATAAATGCGGTTCGCGGCTTTACAGAAGGCAGAGTTATTACTCTTTTCGGTTGCGGCGGTGACCGTGATAAAACAAAACGTCCCAAAATGGGCAGAATGGCAACGGATTTATCGGATATTGTTGTTGTAACAACGGATAATCCCCGAACCGAAGACCCCGAAGAAATTATAAAGGATATTCTTATTGGTACAGTCGGCTCAAAGGCAGAGGTTGTTTGTGTTACCGACAGAAGTGAGGCAATTGCTTACGCTTTGGGTATTGCCCAAAAGGGTGATACGGTTCTTCTTGCAGGTAAGGGTCACGAAACCTATCAGGTAATAGGCAAGGAACGTGTTCATTATGATGAACGTGAGGTAGTTGCCGAGATATTAGGGGATAAATAATGAAAAAGCTTACTTTAAAAGACGTGGCTGAGTTTTGTGGTTCAACCACAAATCTTCAGGGTGAAATAAGTAAAATTTCAACCGATAGCCGCGATATTGATGAAAATACACTTTTTGTTGCTCTTATCGGTGAACGCTTTGACGCTCACGACTTCGTTGGCGACGTGTTACAAAAGGGTGCAAAGGCAGTTGTGTGCAGTAAAAACGTAGGTGACGATGAACGTATAATCTATGTGGAAGATACGGGCAAGGCGCTTCTTGATATTGCTCACGGCTACAGAAAAACGTTCGATATACCCTTTATCGGCCTTACGGGTAGCGTGGGTAAAACCACAAGCAAGGGTATGATTTATTCGGTGGTTAAAAAGGGTTTTGACGCCCACAAAACTGCAGGTAATCTCAATAACGAAATCGGTGTACCCAAAACGCTTTTTGCACTTGAGGAGCACCACGAGGCCGCAGTTATTGAAATGGGAATGAACCATTTTGATGAAATTTCAAGGCTTTCCCTTACGGTTGAGCCCACCATTGCGGTTATCACAAACGTGGGTACTGCACATATTGAAAATTTAGGCTCACGCGAGGGTATTTTAAAAGCAAAGCTTGAAATTCTTCACGGGATGAAAAAAGGCTCAACCCTTATTATCAACGGTGACAACGATATGCTGGCAACTGTTGAAAATGAAGATTTTAATATTCTTCGTTTCGGTATAGAGGGCGAAAAGCTTTATATGAGGGCAGAGGATATTGAGACGGACGAAAAGGGTAGTACATTTACTGCGATTTGCGGTGATGAAAGGGCAACGGTTTTCGTTCCTTCAGTTGGTATTCACAACGTATACAACGCTTTGTGTGCGATGTGTGTAGGTAAGCAGTTGGGCTTCTCTTTAGAAAAATCCGCTCAAGGTGTAGCAGATTTCGAGCCCGAGGGAATGCGACAGAAAATTACCGAGATAAAGGGCGTTACCTTTATTGAGGATTGCTACAATGCAAACCCCGACAGTATGAAGGCTTCTCTTGAGGCTATGAAAACCTTGAAGAAAAAACGCTCTTTTGCTGTTCTCGGTGATATGCTCGAGCTTGGTGATTTCAGCGAAAAGGCACACCGCACGGTGGGTGAAAATGCTGTTGAAACAGGTTGCGATTTCGTGCTTACTTACGGCGAAGCGGCAAAAAATATTTCGGACGAAGCCAAGTCCAAGGGTGTTTGTGCCGAAAGCTTCGATGATAAAGAAAAAATTGCAGAATTTTTGTACGAAAATATTTCTGAAGGCGACGTTGTACTCTTTAAGGGAAGTCGCGGAATGAAAATGGAAGATATATTTAATTCACTTTATAAAAAAATGGGTTAAAAGGGTGATAACACTTGATTTTTTGCCTGTTAAAGGGTATGATTAAAGTATCAAAAATAAGGAGCAAAAACTATGGATGTTGTAATTAAATGCCTTATAGGTGCCGTAATTGCTTTCGGTATTTCTTTCGGTTTGGGTTACGTGGTAATACCATTCCTTCACAAGCTTAAATTCGGTCAGACAATTCTTGATATTGGACCCAATTGGCACAAAAATAAGCAGGGTACACCCACAATGGGCGGTATATTATTTATTCTCGGTACTGTTATAGCCTTCGTTTTGATGGTTATAATAGATAAGATTCTTGGCGGGGATATTATCGGCTCTGTTATTTCAAGCGGTTCTGCAGAAAATCTTGTTAACGAGATTTCTGAGGAGGCAAAGTCAAATTACATAAAGGTAATCGGCGGTCTTATAATGGCTCTCGGCTTTGCGTTCATCGGCTTCCTTGATGACTATATCAAGGTTGTTAAAAAGCGTAACCTTGGTCTTACCATTTTACAGAAAACCGTTTTACAGGTTGTTCTTATGGTAGGTTACCTTCTTGTTCTTTATATTAACGACCCCACAGGTGCAATGCTTATTCCTTTCCTTGGTGTTGTTGAAACTAAGGTGTTCTTCTGGCTTATCGGCTTTGCGGTTATTTACGCTACTACCAATGCGGTTAATTTCACCGATGGTATCGACGGTCTCTGCGGTTCGGTTACACTTACTGCTGGTATCAGCTTTATTGCTATTGCCGCATTACACAATCGTCTTGGCGTAAGCCTTCTTGCATCATGTCTTGTTGGTGCTCTTATCGGTTATCTTATCTGGAACTGGCATCCTGCAAAGGTTATGATGGGTGACCTTGGTTCAATGTTCCTTGGCGGTCTTATTGTTGCCTTCGCTTATGCGGTTGATTGCCCCATCATCATTCTTCTTACAGGTATTATCTACGTTGCAGAATTCGGTTCTGATATTATTCAGATTGGCTACTTTAAGTTAACTCACGGCAAACGTATCTTTAAAATGGCTCCCATTCACCATCATTTCGAGATGTGCGGATGGAAGGAGGTTAAAATCGTTAAGATTTTCTCTGCCGTTAACTTCTTAGGCGGTCTTGCCGCAGTGCTTCTTTTCTACTTCGGTGTAGAAAGATAAATTTCCTTAAAATTCTTTGAAAGGTGTGGTAATATGCAAAAGAAAATAAGGCTCAACGACTTATTTGTAAAAAACAGTATGGATATGCCGTTTTTTCTTATGATGTTGGGGCTTATGACAATAGGACTTGTTATGCTTTTGTCTTCAAGCTATATCTACGCCTTTTATAACAGCGGCACCGGTGACAGTCTTTATTACTTTAAAAGACAATTATTTTTTGCAGTAGTAGGCGTTGTCGGAATGATATTCTACTCAAAGCTTAATTACAAATACATCAGGAATCTTGCTAATATCGGCTTGATTGTGGCTTTGGGCTTGCTTGCAATTACCGTTTTACGTGGTGGCGGTGACGGTATCAACAGATGGTTTGGTATCGGTGCCTTCTCGTTCCAACCCTCAGAAGCGGCTAAGCTGATGCTTATTATGTTCTGTGCTACGGGTCTTGATAAGGACCACAAAAAAATCATAAGCAACGAACCCTCAAAGGCAGGTTGGGCTCAGAAAATAACGGAGCTAACAAAGGGTAGCATAAAAATTACTCAGGGAACAACCACAATGTTCTTCTATGCCTTGGTTATCGGCTTAACTGCGGGTATGGTTCTTTTGGGAAGCCACCTTTCAGGTGCTATTCTTATTATGCTTATTGGTGTTGCAATGCTTTGGATAGGTGAGTGCAGAGCCCGTTGGTTTGCAATCGGGGGTATAATTGCCCTTGTTGTTCTTGTTTACGTTATATTCAATTACGAGGATTTGCCTCTTAAGGAATATATGATAGAGCGTATCAAGGCGTGGAGAATAAAGGATTTCCAACCCGATGATGCCCGTTGGCAGATTAACCATTCACTTTACGCTATCGGTTCGGGCGGCTTCCTCGGAGCAGGTCTTGGTAACTCTAAGCAAAAATATCTTTACGTTTCCGAATCTCACACTGACTTCATTTTCTCAATAGTTGGTGAGGAGCTTGGCTTCGTAGGTTGTGTGCTCATTCTTCTTGCTTTTGCGGTGCTTATTATCCGTGGTGTTTACATCGGTATGCACGCAAAAGACCGTTTCGGTGCATTGCTTGTTTTTGGTATGACCGCGCAGTTAGGTCTTCAGGTAATGTTCAACGTGGCGGTTGTTACGGATACCGTGCCTAATACGGGTATTCCGTTGCCCTTCTTCAGCTACGGAGGTTCGGCTTTGCTTATAACTTTAGTTGAAATGGGTACAATTCTTGCAGTTTCACGACAGGCAGATTTGCCGAAAATATATTTTATGCGTAAGCTTAAAAAATCCACAAAAAAATAAAAAGGAACGTGCTTATGAAAGTTTTAATTGCGGCAGGGGGTACGGGCGGCCACGTTAACCCCGCACTTGCAGTAGCAGGTGAAATAAAAAAACAATATCCCGATGCTGAAATATGCTTTGTGGGTACTCCTGACAGAATTGAGGCTAAAATTGTTCCTGCGGCAGGATATCCTTTAAAAACCATCGAAATTTCAGGCTTTAAAAGAAGCTTTTCACCTGCGGCAATAAAAGCCAATATAAAAACAGTTACCCGCCTTCTTAAAAGCTCGGGTAGTGTTAAGAAAATTATAAATGAATTTAATCCCGACGTTGCCGTTGGCTTTGGTGGGTACGTTAGCGGACCCGTTATAAGAATGGCGGCAAAAATGGGTATTCCTACTGCCATTCACGAGCAGAATGCATATCCCGGTGTTACCAATAAAGCCCTTGCCGAAAAGGTTGATGCGGTAATGCTTACTGCCGAGGAAGCAAAAAACCATATGAAATTCAAAAACGACCCCATACTTACAGGTCTTCCTGTTCGCGGTGAGCTTTTGGAAGCCGAGGGCGAAGCATCACGTAAGGAATTGGGCTTCAATGAAGACCCCATTATCCTTTGTATGGGCGGGTCCTTAGGCGCTAAGGTTATTAACGAAGCAATTGTTGATTATATTGCCGAGAACAAGGATAGAAAAATCAACTTTATGGTTTCGACGGGTCAAAATGGTCTTTGGGTTCCCGATAAACTCAAAGAAAAGGGGATTGACCTTGAGAAATATCCCAATATAGTTATTCGTACCTACATTGACGATATGGCAAGATGTCTTTCTGCGGCGGATTTGGTTATTTGCCGTGCAGGTGCATCTTCACTTTCTGAAATTCAGGCGTTAGGTAAGCCCTCCATACTTATTCCTTCACCCAACGTAACCGAAAACCATCAGTTCCACAATGCGATGGCGCTTGTTAATAAGGGTGCGGCAGTTCTTATTGAGGATAAGGACCTTAACGGTGAAACCCTCGGTAAAGAAATCGAGAAGTTTATGGAAGATAAAGCACTTCTTGAAGCCGTTGGTGAAAATGCCCGTAAAATGGCGGTTACAGATGCATCACAGCGTATTTGCAGTATCGTAACAGGACTTATAAAAAAATAAATTAACATTATTTTGACTCAGGCATAATATACAGCATAGAACAAAATCAATCCGAAAGGAGCGACTGTATGTCTGCCTTTGTCATTAACGGCGGAAGACGGCTCAACGGAAGTCTGCGTGTGCAGGGCTCAAAAAACAGCGTTTTGCCCATTCTTGCCGCCACTTTACTCGTAAAGGGTAAATCAGTTATACATAATTGCCCTACGCTCTCAGATACCGGTAGCACCGTAAAGATTCTCAAAGCTCTTGGGTGTCGGGTTATCTGTAACACTGACACCATAACTGTTGACAGTACCGATGCCGCAGGATATGAAATCCCCGAGGCTTTAATGCGGGAAATGCGGTCATCCGTGGTGTTTTTGGGTGCGGTATTGGGCAGAATGGGTAAGGCAGAAATATCCACTCCCGGTGGTTGTGAAATAGGCTTAAGACCCATTGATTTGCATCTGTATGCAATTAAAAAAATGGGTGTTAGGATTGATGACAGTCACGGCAGATTGTTTTGCACAGTGCCCGAAAAATTAACGGGTGCTAAAATTACCTTTTCGTTCCCGAGCGTGGGTGCCACGGAAAATGCAATCCTTACTGCGGTTACCGCACAGGGCAACACGACCATTGTGAATGCCGCACGTGAGCCCGAAATTACGGATTTGTGTAATTTTCTTAATTCCTGCGGTGCAAAAATTAAAGGTGCAGGGGAAAGCGTAATTACAATTGAGGGTGTAAATATCCTCAAGGGTTGTGAATACTCGGTAATTTGCGACCGTATAGCCGCCGCAACCTATCTTGTGGCAGGTGCGGTAACGGGCGGTGACGTGGAGCTTAACAACACCGTTCCGTCGCATTTGAATTCGGTGCTTCCTCTTTTGGAGGAGTCAGGGTGTGACGTTAGGGTGCGTTGTAAGTCCGTTCGTCTTAAGGCGCCCCGTAAATTAAATAGGATTGATAAGCTTGTTACCCAGCCCTTTCCGGGCTTTCCTACGGATGCTCAGGCTCCGTTTACTACGTTGGCAACAATTGCAAAGGGCACTACGGTAATAGTTGAAAATATATTTGAAAGCAGATTAAAGCATATTCCCGAGCTTGTCAGAATGGGTGCCGCAATACGTACGGAATCAAGAGTTGCCGTAATCGACGGCGTTGACAGACTGTACGGCGCGGAGGTGTTTTCACCCGACCTGCGAGGTGGAGCGGCTTTAGTTCTTGCGGGGCTCTGTGCCGAGGGCACAACAACCGTCAGAAACATCGGCTTCATCGACCGTGGATACGAGGATTTAGAAAATAATCTTTGCAGTCTGAATGCAGATATTTATAGGAAGGTTTAAAAAATGGAACAAAGGAAGAAAAAGTCTAAACGTTCTAAAACTAAAATAATACCACCTAAAAAGAAACGTCCCGAGAGCTTATCAAGGGACGAAGTGCGTTCTATTAATAAAAAGAAAATCAAAAGAAAACGTAAGGCTGAACGTCTTGCTTTACTTACGGGTCTTGCTTTTGTGGTAATAAGCATCGGCGTTGTTTTGGTTCTTGCTCTTTTCTTTAAAATTGATACAATTACGATTAAAGGCGATAAGGTTTATGCCGACAAGGAGGTTATCCTTCAAAGTGGCATAGAAACAGGTGATAGCCTTATAAGGGTAAAAGAAAGTAAGATTAATGATATTCTTACAAAGGAATTGCCCTATATTGGTGAGGTTACAGTTGAAAAGAAATTGCCCGATACCTTGGTTATAAACGTCAAAGCAACAAGGGAAGTTGTTGCGTTTCAGGGCGGTGCAGGATTTATACTTGTGGATGCCGAGGGCAAGGTTCTTAGCGAAAATGCTTCAATGCTCAGGGATAACGTGGCTTTAGTAAGCGGTATGAAGCTTAAAAGTGCAAGTGCAGGTGAAATGATTTCACTTTCTGACGAAAAAACTACAGAAAGCTTTTTAAAGCTACTTGGTGCTATAAAGGAAAGTAAAATCGAGCTTCTGACTGATATTTCCTTAAACAAAGACGGTAACTGGACTCTTCGATACGATGACCGTATCACGATTAAGGTTCCTGACAGTGAAGATATAGGAACCGAGCTTAAAAGAGCAGTAGAAATTCTTAACACGGAAAACGAAAGAAACCCCTATACAGAGGGTGTGCTTGACCTTACAATGGGTAACAACGCCTATTTTAAGCCGGGTGCCGAAACCACCGAGCCAAGCAAAAAGGATAACAAAAAAACAACCGAAGCTACATCTACAACCGAAAAAAGCGAATAATTTGGTGTGAAAATTATATTTTATAATGTAATACAGGTAATTTTTTTGAAAAATAACTTGATATTGTTAATAAACTGTGGTAACATTTAAGGGATGTAATATAGGTAAAACTATTTTGTATATTAGTGTAAATAATAGGAGGAAGAAAAATGAACTTTGAAATTTCCAATGATTTTGAAGACGTTACTCAGATAAAGGTCATCGGTGTCGGTGGCGGTGGCGGAAACGCTATTAACCGTATGGTTAGCTCAGGTGTTCAGGGCGTTGAGTTTATCGCAGTTAATACCGATAAGCAGGTTCTTACATTTTCCAAAGCAACTCACAAAATTCAGATTGGTGAGAAGGTAACAGGCGGCCGTGGTGCAGGTGCTCGTCCCGAAATGGGTCTCAAGGCTGCCGAAGAAAGCAGAGATGCTATCGTTGATGCACTCAGCGGTGCTAATATGGTATTTATCACAGCCGGTATGGGTGGCGGCACAGGTACAGGCGCAGCTCCCGCTATCGCTGAAATTGCTAAGAGCAACGGTATCCTTACAGTAGGTATCGTTACAAAGCCCTTCGCTTTCGAAGGTAAAAGAAGAATGCAGCAGGCAGAAGCAGGTATTGCTGAACTTGCTCAGCACGTAGATAGCCTTATCGTTATCCCCAACGAAAGACTTAAACTCGTTTCCGACCAGAAGATTACATTTGCTAACGCTTTCGACGTTGCTGATGATGTTCTTCGTCAGGGTGTTAAGAGCATTTCCGAGCTTATCAAGGTTCCCGGTCTTATCAACCTCGACTTTGCAGACGTTACTGCAGTTATGAAGGATGCAGGTCACGCTCACATGGGTGTTGGTCGTGCTACAGGTAAGGAAAAGGCAGAGGCAGCTGCAAACGCAGCAGTTTCAAGCCCTCTTCTTGAAACAACAATTCAGGGCGCTAAGGGTGTTATCATCAGCATCACATCTTCACCCGACATCACTCTTGATGACGTTGACGTTGCAGCAAGCATCATTGCAGAGGCTGCTGACGTTGATGCAAACATCATCTTCGGTGTTGCATTCGACGAAAAGCTTGAGGACGAAATGGTTGTTACCGTTATCGCAACAGGCTTTGGTACAGATTCTAACGGCATTGCAAACAAATCCGGTGCAGCTGTTGCTTCTGATAGCTATTCATCTGCTGATGACGACGACGGTGATATCGTTGACATTCTTGGTCTTTTCAAGAAATAATTTAACAAATCAAAGCCGACCGGATTACGGTCGGCTTTTGTCTTAGAAAGGCAATGTTATGAAAAAGAAAAAACGGAAATTTGTCGAAAAGCACGTTGCATTTGCACTTGCGGTTCTTTTGATTGCACTTGTTCTTGTGTCACGAGGTATTCCTGACGGTGTAGCCCGATTGAATTTAGGTAAAAGCAACGTGGGTGAAAAAGCAATTGCCCTTACCTTTGAGGGTGAAACGGGTAAATATACCAAAAAACTTATTGACTCCCTCGCACCAACAGGTGCAAAGGTTACCTTTTTTGTGTATGGTGAGGATGTAGAAAATAATCCTCAGACCGTGTTACGTGCCTATGACGAGGGTCATATGATTGGTAATTTTACCTATGATTCCACACCACTTATTTTTATGGGCAAGTCAAAGGCTAAAGAGGATATTAACAAATCTGCAACCGTTATCGGCAATGAAATCGGCACAAGACCCTATTTTGTAAGGGTTCCCGACGGATTCGTAAGCTCATATCAGTTAAAAACTCTTAATTGCTTCTTTGTTTCATGGTCATCAAGTGTTTATGATAAAGGCAATTTAACGGCTGACGACGTTTATGAAAAGCTTATTAAAAACGCTAAGGACGGCGAAATTATAAGGCTTAACATCAATAGCGAAAGCACTGTGGAGGGCGTTGTAAGGGCTGTTGAGCAGCTCCAAAAGGAGGGCTACGAGTTTGTAAGAGTGGATGACCTCCTTACAAGAAACGGCGATAAATTAGCCCGTGGAATGCTTTACAGAAAGTGTAAATTTGATACTAAGCCCATAGCTTTTTGAATTTAATTATAAAACAACCGACTGAACTTCAAATGAAGTTCAGTCGGTTATTTGTTGTTTCACTTTATTCTGCTTTTTCTTTTTTAGGCTTCATAACAATTAAGCCGATGCCCATAATTACCGCGAACACTACAAGATAGAAGAGTACGGGGCAGGAGAAGCCCTGACCTGCTTCTTTAGCAGCAATGTAGGGAAGATAGCCGTGTGAGTAAATAGCGGCAAATACCATAAAGCCTGAGCCGATAATACCAAAAGTGGGTAATATAAAGCGCTTTAAAACGCCAAGCTTCTTTTCCTTAGCCATAAACATAATAAACATGGGGATGTAAAGAGCATAGATGGTAACGATGGGAAGCTCTGAGGAGTCAAAGCTGAATTTACCGAACCAAGGTGTACCTACAAGGTTTGCACCGTAGAAGTAAACAAGCCATGCAATAACGATTACAAGACCAACGATGCAGGAGTTTGAGGGCATACCCGAAGCAGGGTCAACCTGCTTCATAAGCTTAACCTTGGGGCCCATATTACGTACTGAAAGTGAGTACATACCGCGGATACAACCGATAAGAAGACCGTTGAGTGTACCGAGGCAGGAAACTGCAACAAAGAGGTTGAGCACGTTGCCGAGAACGTTGCCGAAAACAGTCTTGAAGGCGTTTGATGTACCTGCATCCATAAGCTCCTTAACGGGAGCACCGCCTGCAACACCGATGTAGTAGAAGAGGTAAATCGCAATGATGATGATACCGCCCGCTACAAGTGCAATGGGGAGGTTCCTCTTAGAGTTTTTAATTTCCGAGTTAATGGATGTAGCAAGAATCCAACCCTCGTAAGCAAAAGCGGTTGCTACAACTGCACCGAAGAGGGGTGTGAAGTCGCCTGCACCCGTTGCAAAGTTTGTTGCAAGAATTGTTGAGGGCTCGCCTGCAAAATTATGTGTGCAGCCATAGATTGTACCTACAACAGCCATAAGAAGCAGGGGAATAAGCTTAATAAAGGTAGCACTTATTTGGAGCTTACCTGCAAGCTTAGAGGAAAGTGTGTTAACTGCGAACACAAAAATGAGAATGAAGCCTGCAAAAAGGAAGGTTTCGGGACCTGCAATGGAGTTGAAGCCCAGTTCGGGATTAACCGAGTTGAGGAATTCAAGGAAATATCTTGCTGTAAGCCAAGCAAGAACTGATGTCATTGCGGGAGTGTAGATAGTGGTAGTAAACCAACCCATCATATAAGCGTATTTACTGCCGATGGTTGCCTCTGCATAGTCAACAACACCGTTAACCTTTTCGTAACGCTGAGCCATAACGCAGAAAGCAAGAATACAGAAAATCATAACGGCACCGCCGATAATCCAAGCAAGGATACCTAAGGGCATATCGCCGTTTGTTTTCTGAAGAATTGCCTGAGCCTTGAAGAAAACACCTGAACCTACAACGGTACCTACAACCATGCAGATAGCCATCAGAAGTCCGTATTGTTTTTTTAATCCGGTTGCCATATTATCACCCTTTTTATTTTATTTAATAATATACTTATAACTCATTGAAGAAGTGTTTGTCAAGTATTTTTGAAGCGGTTATAACGAATTTTACGCAGGGGCGGGTTTTATAGTATTCCGCAGTGCGAGGGTCCGATATTGGGGTGGATTTACCCACGGTGCCTAAAAGCTCACGGCATATATATGTGCCGTGTACCTGATTAAATTCCTCCGCAAGTGTCTGTATTAATTTGTAGTGCTCGTCCTTTTTATCCTTGGAATCGGTATCTTCATAGCCCTTAAGAAGACCTGCTACCATAAACATACCTGTTACGGCACCGCAAACCTCTCTTAATCGACCCATACCGCCACCAAAGGACGAGGATAATCTCATAGCGGTTTTTTCATCAATTCCGCAATCCTCTGCAAAGGCAACAAAAACAGCCTGTGAGCAGTTACAGCCGTTTACAAATAACTCGGCAGCTTTCAAAGAGTGGTCTTTTTTCATAATTTCACCTCCTGCAATATGACTATATTTTACCTTATTTATGCTTTTTTGTAAAGAAATAAATTAAATGTAAAATTTATTATCGGTGTTGAAAAAATATATGCGAGTGTGATATAATATCACATATATGTGCCTTAGGGAGGGTTGTAAATGAAATTGTCGTTGGTTGTTCCTTGCTTTAACGAGGAAGAAAACGTTCAACTGTTTTTTGATGAAACCGCACGTGCCTTTGACGGTGTTGTGGGTAATTATGAAATTGTTTTTGTTAACGACGGCAGTACGGACGATACCCGCAAGAACCTTAAGGTGGTTTACGAAAATAATCGTGACAGGGTGCAGGTGTTAACCTTTAGCCGTAACTTCGGTAAAGAGGCCGCCATTTATGCGGGACTTTCCCACGCAACAGGGGATTTGGTCTGCATTATAGATGCGGATTTACAGCAACGCCCCCAGGTCGTTATTGAAATGCTCAAGGCAATGAGCGAGGATGACTCCATAGACTGCGTTACAGCCTATCAGGAAAACCGCAGGGAAAGCAATTTTATGTCCCTTGTGAAATCGGGCTTTTATAAAGTTATTAACAAAATTGCCGAGGTCGATTTTGTTAACGGTGCTTCCGATTTCCGTCTTATGAAGCGTAATATGGTTGATGCCATTCTTGAAATGGGCGAGTATCACCGTTTCTCAAAGGGTATTTTCAGTTGGGTGGGCTTTAACACAAGGTTTATTCCCTATACTGTTGAGGAACGCCGTTTTGGTAAATCAAAATGGAATTTCCTGAAGCTTCTTAAGTATGCCGTTGAGGGCATAATATCCTTCTCAACCTTTCCTTTAAAGTTGGTTACGGGTGTTGGTCTTGTTACGTCCTTTGCCTCGGTGCTTTACTTGTTGGTGGTTATCTTCCAAAAGCTTGTTTTTGGTATTGACGTGCCCGGCTACGCAACAATCGTGGTTCTTGTGTTATTCCTTGGCGGTATCCAGCTTTTCTGCCTTGGTCTTTTAGGTGAATACCTTTCAAAAATTTATATGCAGGTCAAAAACAGACCTATCTATGTTTTGAAGGAGCATTTAGGTAATAATGAAAGAGAAGATTAAAACACTTTGTATTAAATATAAAGAGTTTATATTATATGCTTTGTTTGGGGTGCTTACTACCGTTGCCAATGCAGGTGCCTTTTATATTGCCTCCCACACCATAGGCACGGAGCACCACGTTCTGAATAACACCATAGCCTGGATTGCGGGTGTTGTGGTAGCCTACGTTACCAATAAACTTTGGGTTTTTGAGTCTAAAAGCTGGAAGCTTAAGGTTATTTCAAAAGAAATTTCAGAATTCGTCCTGGCAAGACTTTTAAGCTTCGTTTTCGAAACAGTCGGACTTGCCCTCCTGGTTAAATGGCTTGATTACGATGATAATTTCTGGGGACAGTTTATAATAAAATTAGGTCTCTCCGTAATTGTCGTGCTTATGAATTATATTTTCAGTAAGTTTGTGATATTCAGAAAAAAGAATAAAGAAAAGCCCGTAAAATAAGTAACCCTCATAACGGTCATCCCTTGACAAACACTGTCAATCTGCTATAATTGGTTTGTTTTCGGGTGACCGTGACAGTGCAAAATGGTTTCAAAATTACATAATATGCCTCCATAGTTAAATGGATATAATAAACCCCTCCTAAGGGTTAGTTATAGGTTCGATTCCTATTGGGGGTGCCAAAAAAGAACGAACTTTTGTCTACCAAAAGTTCGTTCTTTTTTTATCCAAGCCGCAGGCTTGGCATATCATCGCCGCACGAAGTGCGGTGCATATCATCAAGGTCGGCAAGCCGACCTTGTATCTCATCACGCGTCAGCGTGCATTTCCTGCGGCTGATGATATACAAAACTTTGTTTTGATGATATACCGCAACAAGTTGCGGATGATATGCAAGG
>JAFYLQ010000024.1 GCA_017550105.1 Clostridia bacterium
CGGATTTGCGATATATCTTACGATGCGATATACCTACGGTGCGATATGTGCCTTACGGCACACGTTAAAAAGGATTTATATCATATCGCGTTGAACGAAGTGAAACATATCGCATTTTATTTTTAAAATATATCGCGCGAAGCATATCGCGTCCGCAGGACATAATAGTAGTTCTCTTACTGCTTTTTCTTCAGTCGAGTAGAACACTCCCCCCACCGTAGGGGCTGTGGCTTGCCCAGCCCGAAAGCATTAATTTTACAGTAAACTAAAACGGGTCAGGCAAGCCTGACCCCTACAGTACTTTATTGTTTTCATCAACTTATCTTACAATCGGCACGAAGTGCCCCTCAATTCCTAATTCCTCATTCCTAATTTAACCAAGCGTCTCAATATACCCAACAACGTCAAACTCCTCCGTTGGACTGTTGTTTTTAAGATACAAGGGGTGGTGTGGATGACCTTTTACGGACTTTTTACCCACCGAAAACCACTGTGCGCCGTATTCATTGCCGATTTCAATCATATCCTTTACACAAGGGATAAGGTAGGGTCTTTTTTCAATAATCGTGCCCCAAGCCGCCCAGATTGCGGGCTTATTCCCCTGTTCATAAGAGGACATTACGTAACGGAAGGCGTTCATATTCTCTTTATGTAGGCACTCATTGAAGGAGCCGTCCATATCCTTGGGGTTAGTTGCCCTTTGAGCATAAACGTTGAACATAATAAAACTGTCGTAGCCGTTGAATTTAGCGGTTCGCTCAACGGATTTAAGGGTATTATCAAGGTCATCGGGCTTTGCGGTAGAAGGGTTTATACCTATGCAAACCAAGGGATTAACACCACGTGTGCCTAAAATATAACGGTACTCGGTATAGGCATTGGGAACGTAAAGCCACTTTTCGCGGTCATATTCAAAGGAGCCGTCCGCCTCGGTTCTTAAAGCCTCGTCAAAGCTTAATATTTCCATTTCGTTAGTTTCGCAAAGGGGTATATGCATTATTATCACCTTTTAAATTACTGTGCTTTAATTATACAATAATCACGTCATATTTTTCAATATATAACCTCCCTTTACTTGACTTTTTTTCTCTGTATTATATAATTATAATGTATATTAATAAGCAGTTTTTTACTGCAAAAAGGAGATATTTTTATGTATCATTCAATGAAAATTGCGGGTCTTGACAGAAAGCTCCCCCTTTGCCCCTTAAACGATGAGTTGAAAATTGCGGCATTCGTTATTTTCGGTGATGCAGAGCTTACCGTAGCCTGTGCCGACGCCCTTCTTAAAAAAGCACCCGAATTTGATTACATAATCACCGCAGAAGCCAAGGGTATTCCCCTTGCTCACGAAATGTCACGCCAGAGCGGTAAAAAATACTTTGTTGCAAGAAAGAAGCCCAAGCTTTATATGACGGGTGTTTTTGACGTTATTGTTAACTCAATTACCACCGAGGGTGAACAGCACCTTTACCTTGACACTGCCGAGGCAGAGCAGATGAAGGGAAAGCGTGTGCTTATTGTTGACGACGTTATTTCACTTGGTGAATCCCTTAAGGCGGTGCAGACACTTGTTAACAAGGCAGAGGCAGATATTGTTGCTAATATGACAATTCTTGCCGAGGGCGATGCCGCCGACCGTAAGGACATTATTTATCTTGAGCGTTTACCCCTCTTTGATAAGGAAGGAAACGTGTTATAATGGCAGGTATACTTTACGTTGTAGGTACACCCATCGGTAATTTAGGCGATTTTTCACCGCGAGCCGTGGAGGTTCTGTCCTCTTGCGACTTCATTGCCGCCGAGGATACCCGAGTAACCATAAAGCTTCTTAACCACTTCGGTATTAAAAAGCCAATGGTCAGCTACTACGAGCACAACCGTATGGAGCGTGGCGGTGTTATTATTGAAAGACTTCTGAACGGCGAAAACTGTGCCTTGGTTTCCGATGCAGGTATGCCCATAATATCTGACCCCGGCGAGGATTTGACCCTTCGTTGCCACGAAAATAACATTAAGGTCTGTGCGGTTCCCGGTCCTTGCGCCTTTGTAACTGCCCTTGCAATTTCAGGTATGCCCTCGGGCAGATTCACCTTTGAAGGCTTCCTTACGGTAACAAAGCAGAACAGACGTAAGCATCTTCAGGAGCTTACAGATGAAAAAAGAACTATGATTTTTTACGAAGCACCCCACAAGCTTCCCGCCACGTTGCAGGATATGGCAGAATACTTTGGTGACCGTAAAATAGCATTGGTTAAGGAGCTTACCAAGATTTATGAAAACGTTGAACGAACCACACTTTTTGAGGCTCGTGACAAATACAAAGAAGTAAGCCCCAAGGGTGAATACGTGCTTATTGTTGAGGGTAAGCCCGAAGCCGAGGCTGAGGAAATCACCCTTGATGATGCAAAGGCAATGGCTTTGGAGCTTGTGAAAAACGGACTTTCCAAAAACGAAGCCGCCAAGGAAATCGCAAAGAAAACAGGACTCAAAAAGAGCGATATTTATAAGAGCTTACAGGAGTGATTTTTTTATGCTTTTCGGTGTACAATGGTATTTATGGCTTATACTCATATTGGCCGTTGGTTTAGCGATTTTTGCCTGGAGCAAAGCACTTAAATCCTCACGTGTAAGACGTGAAAGATTAAAGCGTGAGGGTGCAATCTGGAAAAGGGATTATGATTTAAGACAGAACTTTTCCGTATTGACCGAGGAAAAATTAAAGGAAACCGAGGACACTGAGCTTTTGCACGGTGTTGCAATGAATATTCAGGTGTTCCTTGAAAACGCCGATAATATGAACGTGGCTTTTGAGGAATTACCCGAGGAAAAGAAATACATTTACACCCTCGAATATTTTGACGAGGATGCAAAAAACGGCTTGAGCGTGTTTTTCAAAAATAACGGTGCTCCCCTTGTTCCCTTGCTTCCCGATGCATTAACTGCGGTGGGTGCACAAAAATATATTGAAACAGTCTTTCCCGTGGTTCAGATGTATGACCCCGACAGTGAGGTTTCAATTGATTACACGGCAATCGCAAAGGCCGACGAGCTTTTCAAGGAAAAATACGATTCCGACGAGCTTTTAAGACTTGCGGCACAGTACATTAAAAACAATAAAGAAATATTTTTAACTTAAAAGGAGAATATAATTATGGCAATCTCTTTTCACCTTTCTGCCTTCGCAGACGAGGGCGGCAACGGCATTATGGAGCAGATTGACGCTCTTAAAGCTCACGGTATGACCCACATTGAGCCCCGCGGACTTGACCACGGTAACATTTCACTTTATACCGTTGAACAGGCAAAGGAGCTTAAAAAAATCCTTGATGATAACGGTATCGGTGTTTCCGCTATCGGCTCACACTACGGCAAAATTGAAATCACCGACGATTTCGCACCCCATTTTGAGGATTTCAAAAACTGTGTTGAGGTAGCAAATATCCTCGGTACTGAGCGTATCAGAATGTTCAGCTTTTTCTTCACAAAGGGTCAGAGCCTTGCAGAATACCGTGACGAGGTTTTCGAAAGACTTGATAAAATGTGCACCTATTCACTTGAAAACGGTATCTGGTGCTGTCACGAGAACGAAAAGGACATTTACGGTGACGTTGCAGAGCGTTGTCTTGAAATTTATAAGACCTTTGACGGTAAAATCAAGGGTATTTTCGACCCCTCTAACTTCATTCAGTGCGGCGAACAGATTTTACCCGCTTACGAAATGCTTAAGGATTATATCGACTATTTCCACGTTAAGGATTGCCTTTATGACGGTGGCAAGGTTCGTCCCGCAGGTCTTGGTGACGGCAACATTGTTGAGCTTCTTACAAGATTCGCAAAGGATAAGGACGGCGACCACTTCCTTACACTTGAACCCCATCTTAAGGTCTTTGAAGGTCTTAAGGACCTTGAGGGTGAAGGCGGTACTGCCGACCAGTTAAAGGACGACTACACCTACCCCACTAACAGAGCGGCTTTTGATGCAGCGGCAGACGCTCTTGACGTTTGCCTTACAAAAGCAAATCTTAACGGCGTAACAATCAGAAGTAAATAATCCAATTTCAAAGGAGTTTTAAATATGTTTAAACACGAAAATCTTAAAGGCAGAGTTGCCGTTGTAACAGGTGGTGGCGGTGTTCTTTGCGGCGGTTTTGCAAAGGACCTTGCAAGACAGGGCGTAAAGGTTGCGGTGCTCGACTTAAGACTCGATGCGGCACAGCAGGTTGCAGACGAAATTAAAGCAGAGGGCTTTGAGGCTATCGGCGTAGCATGTAACGTACTCGAAAAAGAAAGCCTTGAGGCAGCAAGAGTAGAAATCAACGAAAAAATCGGTACCTGCGACATTCTTATTAACGGTGCGGGTGGTAACCACCCCAGCGGTAACACCACAAAGGAAAAATTTCAGGCAGGTGACCTTGAAGCGACTGATGATATAAAAACCTTCTTTGACCTTGACCCCAAGGGTATTGAATTCGTATTTAACCTTAACTTCCTCGGTACACTTCTTACAACACAGGTTTTTGCTAAGGATATGGTAGGTAAGGAAAATGCAACAATCATCAACATTTCATCAATGAACTCCTACAAGCCCCTTACAAAAATCCCCGCATATTCTGCAGCTAAAGCGGCTATTTCAAACTTCACACAGTTTATGGCAGTTCATTTCTCCGAGGTTGGTCTTCGTGTAAACGCTATTGCTCCCGGCTTTTTCGCAACTAACCAGAACAAAACCCTTCTTTATAACGAGGACGGTTCATTCACCCCCAGAAGCGAAAAGATTATCGGCCACACTCCCCTTGGTCGCTTCGGTGTTCCCGAGGACCTTACAGGTGCACTTCTGTTCTTAAGTGACGAAACCTATTCAAAATTCATTACAGGCGTTATTATCCCCGTTGACGGTGGCTTCTCAGCATATTCAGGTGTTTGATTAACATCAAAAAGCAAAAAACAAGGCTCGTGAGTGTAAACTCACGAGCTTTTTCGTTTATTTTTGAAATTGAATTTTTGCACCACAGGTACCGCAGAAAACAAAACCCTGATTATACTCCTTATTACCAATAAAGAGCATTGTTTTACAATAAGGGCACTGAAGCTCGTACTGCTGCTCGGGTTCCTCTTGTGTAACCGGCTCCTCTTGTTCAGAAGACTCCTGAGGAGCTTCAACCACATTCTCAGTGCTCTCGGCTGCTCTGTTATTATCAACCACAAGTTCCTTGTAGCCGTAGGCCAAATCACGAAGTTCCTTTGTGGTGGCATCATAAGTAGCCTTTTTACCAAAAGCCGCACATTTAAGTGCAAAGCAGAATTCAGCAATTCGCTCATTGCCGATGCTGAGATAATTGTTACAGGCAGCAACCTTCATTTTAAGAATATTTATTTCTTCGGATGCTTTTTCAATTCTGCTTTTATAATTCTTAGCAGTATTCGTGTAGGTATTTTCGTTATTTTCCTGACAGGAATAACATTCCTCAAGGTATTTTTCGTAATGAGATATCTGACTTTTCAAGCTCCTAAAGCTGCTCTTGGGCGCAATAATAAGATTAACGAAGGAAAATAACATTATAGCACCCATA
>JAFYLQ010000025.1 GCA_017550105.1 Clostridia bacterium
TAGGAATTAGGAATTTTGGGACCTGCGGTCGGCTTTATAATCGGCACGAAGTGCCCCTTTAATTCTGCATTTTGCATTTTAGGGACCCTCCACCGTCTGGCGACGGTCCCCCTCCCTCCTGAAGCAGGGAGGCGAGGCTTCGCATTACTTTAACTTTATTTATAATCGGCACGAAGTGCCCCAATAATTACGCATTACGCATTATGAATTCCGAATTAGTCCATGTAGCCTTCTGCAGTAAGGAGCTCTGCAAGAAGAACTGCACCGCCTGCGGCACCTCTTAAGGTGTTGTGTGCAAGGCAAACGAACTTATAATCGTACTGTGAATCCTCACGAAGTCTGCCGATGGAAACTGCCATACCGTTTTCAAGGTTTCTGTGAAGCTTTGTCTGAGGGCAATTATCCTCTTCAAAATAGTGAAGGAACTGCTTGGGTGCAGAGGGAAGCTCAAGCTCCTGTGCTCTGCCCTTGAAGTTTTTCCACATATCAATCATATCTTCCTTGGTGGGTTTGTTTTCAAATCTTACAAACACTGCACCCATATGACCGTCAGAAACGGGAACACGGATACACTGAGCTGTAAAATGGGGCTCGGTTGCGGGTACGATTTCGCCGTTTTCGATTGTACCCCAAAGCTTAAGGGGTTCCTTTTCGCTCTTTTCTTCTTCGCCGCCGATGAAGGGGATTACGTTGTCAACCATTTCGGGCCATCTTTCAAAGGTCTTGCCTGCGCCTGAAATAGCCTGATATGTACAAACAACAACGTCCTTAACGGTGTATTTGTCGTGAAGGGGGAAGAGGGCGGGAACGTATGACTGAAGTGAGCAGTTTGATTTAACTGCAATAAAGCCACGCTTTGTGCCAAGACGCTCTCTCTGTGATTTGATGATTTCGATATGCTCGGGGTTGAGCTCGGGAACTACCATGGGAACGTCGGGAGTCATACGGTGAGCACTGTTGTTAGAAACAACGGGGCACTCAGCCTTAGCGTATTTTTCCTCAAGGAGCTTTGTTTCGTCCTTGCTGAGGTTAACTGCACAGAATACAAAATCAACCTCTGAAGCGATTTTTTCGATATCCTTTTCTGCATCAAGAACGGGCATATCAAGGTACTTTGCGGGTGTGGGCTCAGCCATACACCAACGGTCACCAAGAGCCTCCTTGTAGCTCATACCTGCAGAACGTGAGCTTGCAGCAAGTACGGTTACGTCGTACCAGGGATGCTCAGCAAGTAAAAGAGCAAATCTCTGGCCAACCATACCTGTTGCGCCGATAATACCAACTTTATACTTTTTCATAAGTGTACCTCCGTAATAAAAAACACTTGTAATTGGAATATAAATAGATTATAATATATCCGCTTTTAACATTAGAATTTTATCATTATATATTAATTAAGTCAATTGTAATTATATATAATTTTTATAGCACTTAAAGGAAACAAAGGGAGAATTATGAACAAATCTGACTTTTTTTACCATTTGCCCGAGGAATTAATTGCTCAGCATCCTCTTGAACCAAGGGACCATTCACGTATGATGGTGCTTTCAAAAACCAAAGATGGGATTGCTCATAAGCACTTTTTTGATATAGTTGATTACTTTAAAAAGGGCGATTGCCTTATTCTTAATAACACAAGGGTGTTACCCGCCAGAATTTACGGCACTAAAAAGAACACGGGCGCCACAGTTGAATTTTTGCTTTTAAAGCAGATGGAAGCCGACTTATGGGAGACCCTTGCAGGACCCGGTAAACGTGCCAAGGAGGGGACTGAGTTCACCTTTGGTGACGGTATTCTTGAAGCAAGAGTTGAAGAGGTTCTTGATAACGGCAACAGAATTGTTCGTTTTTTCTACGATAAAAGTGACAATATATTTAACATTCTTGATAAAATCGGTCAGATGCCCTTGCCCCATTACATTACCGAGGAGTTAGAGGATAAGGAGCGTTATCAGACCGTTTATTCCAAGGAGTTAGGCTCTGCCGCAGCACCCACTGCGGGACTTCATTTTACAGATGAAATTCTTGAAAAATTAAAGTCTAATGGCGTTAACATCGGCTACGTGACCCTTCACGTGGGTCTTGGCACCTTCAGACCCGTTAAGGCGGAAAAAATTGAAGACCACCACATGCACTCCGAGCACTACCATTTACCCAAGGAAACTGCAGATTTAATTAACGAAACCAAGAAAAACGGCGGCAGGGTAATTGCCGTTGGTACCACAAGCTGCAGAACCCTTGAAAGTGCCGCCACCTTCTGCGGTGAAATCCGCGAGGACGACCGTAACACGGATATTTTTATTTATCCCGGCTATGAATTCAAATGCATTGACGGTCTTCTTACAAACTTCCATTTACCCGAAAGCACACTTGTAATGCTCGTCAGTGCCTTTTACGGCTATGATAAAACCTTTAAGGCTTATAAGGAAGCCGTTGATGAGAGGTACAGGTTCTTCTCATTCGGGGATTGTATGCTGATTATTTAATGCAAAATGCAGAATGCAGAATGCAGAATTAGAGGGGCACTTCGTGCCGATTATAAATCTTTTCTCGAGGTAAAATTATGTTCAAACTACTTAAAACCGAGGGCAATGCCCGTAGAGGTGAATTTACAACAGTTCACGGCACCGTTCAGACACCCGCTTTTCAGAACGTTGCCACCTGTGGTGCTATTAAAGGCGGTCTTTCTGCCTATGATTTAAAGGATATTGACTGTCAGGTTCAGCTTTGTAACACCTACCATCTTCACGTAAGACCCGGTGACAAGCTTATCAAGGAGCTTGGGGGTCTTCACAAGTTCACAGGCTGGAACGGACCCATTCTTACGGATAGCGGCGGATTTCAGGTGTTCTCGTTAGCGGGTCTTCGCAAAATCAAGGAGGAGGGCGTTACCTTCAACTCCCATATTGACGGCAAAAAGATTTTTATGGGCCCTGAGGAGAGTATGCAGATTCAGTCAAACCTTGGCTCAACCATTGCTATGGCGTTTGATGAATGTGTTAAAAATCCCGCAGAATATAAATATGCCAAGGAGTCCATCGCAAGAACCACACGTTGGCTTATACGTTGCAAAAACGAGATGGAAAGGCTCAATAATCTTCCCGATACGCTCAATAAAAATCAGCTCCTTTTCGGTATAAATCAGGGGGCTACCTTTGATGATTTACGTGTGGAGCATATGAAAATCATTGCCGAGCTTGACCTTGACGGTTATGCAATCGGCGGTCTTGCAGTAGGTGAGCCCAAGGAGGATATGTACCGCATTATTTCTGCAGTTGAGCCCTTTGCGCCAAAGGATAAAATACGTTATCTGATGGGCGTTGGTACACCCGGTAATATCATTGAGGGCGTTAGCCGTGGTGTGGATTTATTTGACTGTGTTATGCCAAGCCGTAACGCTCGTCACGGGCATTTATTCACGTGGAACGGTATAATTAACCTGAATAATGCCAAGTATTCTAACGACGACACACCAATTGACCCCCAATGCAATTGCCCTACGTGTCAGAGGTTTTCAAGAGCATATATGCATCATCTTTTCAAAGCTAAAGAGATTCTTGCAATGCGCTTAGCCGTAACCCACAACCTTTACTTCTACAATAACCTTATGAAGCGTATACGTGAGGAGCTTGATAAGGGCACGTTTAACGACTTTAAGAACAAGTATGTTGATTTACTTGACACAAGAATATAAATAAATCATTAATTTTAAAAAAAGACTTGTATATTTATTCCACAACAGTTATAATGTACGGGTATGAAATTTTTGGAGGATTTTAATTATGAATTTCTTTTCATTAAGCTTTTTAAGCAATTTGTTAGGTGGACTTTTTGGTGGCGGTGCAGGTGCTGACGCTGCTGCAGATGCTACAGGTAAAACAGGTGGTTCCTTCGGCGGTATCATTATGATTGTTGTTATGGCAGTTGCTATGTATTTCCTTATGATTCGTCCTCAGAAGAAGAAACAGAAGGAAGAACAGGAAATGCGCGACTCCATTCAGATTGGTGACGAGGTTACTACAATCGGTGGTATTATCGGTCGTGTTGTTACTGTTAAAGAGGATAGCATCGTTATCGAAACAGGTGCCGACAGAGTAAAAATGCGCTTCCAGCGTTGGGCTATTCAGACTAACGAAACCGCAAACGCTCGTATGGAAGCAGAAAGAAAAGCTGCTGCAGATGCTAAAAAGGCAAAGGGCGAGCAGGACGCTATTGATGCCGCAGTAAACGGCAAAAAGAAAAAATTCAGCAAAAAGGTTAAAAACATTGCTGACGAAAAGGTTGACGAAACAGTTAAAGAATCTGTTGACGAAACAAAAGAATAAGCGTTATATTTAAAAAGAACTCCGCATATCTTTATAAAAAAGATGTGCGGAGGTTTTTTATGCCTAAAATTATAAAAACCAAGAAACTGACAAAAAAGTCATACAATACACCAACCCTTTATGCAATTGCGGTTGTTAAAGGGCTTGTTGTTTTCTTTATGGGGCTTTTACTGTGCTCCTTTTTGGTGTTAAGGTCACAACAAAGCAACTTTTTCTTTTACTTAGCGTACGTATTCATAAGCCTCGGGGCATTTATATGCGGCTACGTAGCCTCTAAAAAAATAAATGGCAGGGGATTTATAAAGGGGCTTATTTCATCGGGTATTTATTTAGCTTTAATTATCGTTTTAAGCCTTGCTTTAATGAGGCTTCATATTTCCTTTAACATCCTGCTACTTGCGCCCTTGTGCCTTTTATCGGGCTTTACGGGTGGTGTTTTAGCGGTTAAATAAGAGGGGAAGCGTATGTTTAAAAAAGGTGTAATTATTAAAACCAACAACCTCAGAGCAGGTCTTAAGGTCAATTGGGATTATAAGCTTATAATTTATTTTACTCTGTTTTTATCAGGTGTGATAATTGGAGTTTTGCTTATTAAAAATGCAGGGGAGGATTTTAACCGATTCTTCTGCGATTTGCTTGTGAACCACGTAAACGCTAAGAAAAATAATAGCTTTCTGACAGATTTTTGCTTTGCATTGCTGTGCCTTGTGTTACTATTTTTCATTAATTACTTATGCTCATTGTCTGCAGTTGGTTTCCCGTTTATATGGCTACTGCTTACGGGCTTTGGGGTATGGTGCGGTGCCGTAATAAGCGAGTTTTTAATTTCCTTCGGGCTTAAGGGTCTTGGCTTTTGCCTTTTGGTTCAGGTGCCTTGCTATGCAATAACAGCAGCAACGTTAGTTTGTTGCTGCTGCGAGGGTACAAAAATATGTAATAATATCTTCTTTTATCTGTTCGGTAATTGCGGTTTTGTCACAAGTAAGGGGTTACTGCTTAAGGAGTATACTCTTAAATATGCACTTATGTGCTCACCGTTAATATTAGGAGCCTTACTATCAAGCATTT
The DNA here is from genome assembly GCA_017550105.1 of Clostridia bacterium. Lineage (GTDB taxonomy): Bacteria > Bacillota > Clostridia > Oscillospirales > Acutalibacteraceae > DTU089. The sequence goes on from JAFYLQ010000025.1 coordinate 5,394, forward strand.
GCTTTAAGATGTTTTCAGGCTTCTTCACCTTCGTCTGAAGGGGAGTTAATGGCAATATCGGGTCTTTTAGGTGCCTTTAACCCGCTTAAGGGGTTGGATGCGGCGGCATTTTTAAGTTGTTCATCCATAATATGGGTATAAATCTGAGTTGTGCTCAGACTTTCGTGACCTAAAATCTCTTTAATGGCAAGTACGTCCACGTCACCGTGCTGATACATAAGTGTTGCGGCAGTATGCCTTAATTTATGGGTTGAAAGCTCTCTGCCTGAAAGCCCTGCCTTTTCGAGGGTATTTTTAACGATAAACTGCACCGTTTTAGGGCTTATACGACCCTTCTGACGACTTATAAACAATGCATCCTTATCCTTTACACCGTCCACAGGTCGGTAGGGTAGGTAGGCGTTAATAGCATCAACACACGCATCGTTTAAATAGACGGTGCGTTCTTTGTTACCCTTACCGGTTACAACAAGAGTATTGTTGCTACGGATATCAGAAAGGTTCAACGAAACAAGCTCAGAAAGTCGCATACCGCAGTTTAAAAATAAGGTAATGATGCAATAATCACGCTCCTTAAAATTGCCGTCAACGGCGTTTAAAAGGGCAATACTTTCATCCAAGGTCAGGTATTTGGGTAGGCTCTTTTTGATTTTGGGACTATCCAGCTCCTGCAAAGGGTTTTCGTCAATGAGCTTCTTCTGAACGGTTAAAAATTTATAAAAATTCCTGAGGGTTGTTGCCTTTCTTGCACGGGTACGCTCGTTATTGCCACGGTTATCCTTGCAATAAACAAGGAACATATAGGCGTCACTTAAAGAAACGCCTGAAATATCCTTTAAGGTTAAGTCCTTAATTACAATTTCCTCAAAAGGCACTTCATTTGAAACCATACCACGTATAACCTTCAAAAAACGGAAGAAGGTCTGCAAATCGTTTGCATATTCAACAACAGTACCGTCGGAGCGATTCTTGATAACACTGTTATAGTTTAAAAAATCCACCACAAAGGAAGGGAATATATAATTAAATTCACTTTTTTTCATAATATTACCGTCCTTTCTTTATATTGCGACTCATACAAAATAAAAAACGTGTTTTAATTATAACATTAATTTTTGTCTTGTCAAATCGAATTATTTGTGATACAATATCGGTATCAGTTAGGTAATACCGATACTGTTTTATCACTTTTTCAAGAGGTTATCGGAATAAAAACTCAATCTTAAAAGTGATTTTCTTAAGGCTCTGCAGTTTGCCCTGCAGGGCTTTAAATTTTGCCTTATATATCGAATCAGACGGAAAAATAAAAAGCTCTCAGCTTCTTTTGAAACTAAGAGCGATAGGGATGCTTATTTGATTGATAAGATTAAATCCCACGATTATTCATATCTTATTGCTAACGGGGAGCCTGACGTTCTTCCTGTTAATTAGATATTGACTTATACAAAATAAAAGTTTTGTATAAGTCGGGGTAGTGGATTTAAGTAAAAAAATCAGTAAATAAGTTAAATGGACACAAGCCTCCATTATGCCGATTTTCCGTGAAGACTTGTAATACTAAGGTTAATAAGTACGTTAGTATACATAAGTATACGTAAGTAAATGCTTCTTTAATTATAATATTTATAACGTAATTTATTTATCCTTATATTTTTTCATTACTATAACTATTGCAGTTGTTACCACAATCATAGTTACTGCATAGCCGATTTTTGCAACTCTGTTGTTTTCAGGATTTTTCATAAAATAACGTCCTTTCTATATCGAATAGAAATTTTTAAAATGATACATTGTATGATTCAAAAAAACTGAGAGGATGAAATTTTTCAGTCTTTTTAGTTTTTTAAGGTAATCAGTAAATTTACGTTAAATAATACTAATCAGACCGCCAAAATCAGTCAAGGGACGGTTTTTATTAAATATTAATGAAACGCCGTAATTATCACAAAACGCTTTAATAAGACTGTAATCAGGATGTGCACTCACGTCACCGCTTACGTAAAGCTCTGAGTCGGATATCTTAGCCGTGGCGCCACCGATGAAGCCATAGTGCCTGTCCGAAAGCCCCACAAAGCCCTTTGATATCTTTAAAACATTATATTGATAATTTTTTAACAAAGAGGGAAGTCCATCATCCTCTGTAATTACCGCATTATCCGAAACGGCACAAATTGAGCATTTTGTGTAGCCCTGATTAGTGTGAATAATTTCTATGTTATTATCGTCGCAAAAGCGTTTTAACTGAGGGTTTAAATATTTAGAATTACAGAATAATCTTTTTGTATCAAGGTAAGCGTTAAGGCAGATATCCTCAGGATAAGGCGACCTTATTTCACCTACAGGGATTACGTTATAATCAGTTAAAATCCTTTGTAACTCCCCTGCTATGGAGCTTCCTGCAATAATATCACCGTTGCCACAGTTAAATACATTAATATCACCATGGCAGGAAACCTCGTCGTCGAGCTTTGGATTTTTTGGAAAGGTAATACAATTAATCCCTAAATCAGTAAGCTCATTAATTTCATTATAATAGCACTCACCGATAATGCAAGAACTAATCCTATTTTTGGGTAAAAAAGGTGTATTCATATTACTCTGTAGCGCATTCAAAGGCTTCACGGATGTTACGAACACCTATAACCTCTATGTCCTTAAAATCCTTTTTATTAAGCTTTTTGATGTTCTGCCTTGGTATAATGCAACGCTTAAAGCCAAGACGCTCACATTCTCTTATACGTTGGTCGCAGTTTGTAACGGTTCTTATTTCACCTGCAAGACCGATTTCACCAAAAACAATGGTGCTACTGTCTATTACGGTGTCCTTAAAGCTTGAAAGTATTGATAATGCAACGGCTAAGTCACAGGCAGGCTCGTCCACACGAAGACCGCCTACGATATTAACGTAGCAGTCCATATTACCAAGGAAATACCCTGCACGTTTTTCAAGAATTGCTATGAGCATTGCCATTCGGTTATAGTCAAAGCCTGCCGCCATTCTACGGGGATTGCCAAATCCCGAAGCCGTTGCAAGGCCCTGTACCTCTGCAAGAATGGGTCTGGAGCCCTCTATAAGGCAGGTTACACACGTACCCGAAACGTTTAAGGGTCTGCCCGAAATCATTGCTAACGAGGGGCTTTCAATCTCCATAAGACCCTTTTCGGTCATTTCAAAAACGCCGATTTCATTAGTTGAGCCGAATCGGTTTTTGGCGGCTCTAAGAATACGATAGGTTAAGTTTCTTTCGCCCTCAAAATATAAAACGGTATCAACAATATGCTCTAAAACCTTGGGCCCTGCAATGTTGCCGTCCTTGTTTACGTGACCCACAAGAATGATTGAAACATCGTTGTTTTTTGCAGTCCTCATAAACAGATTGGTGCATTCGCGAACCTGTGTTACGCTACCTGCAGTTGATGATACGGATGAGATATTCATAGTCTGCACCGAGTCAATCATAACAATATCGGGCTTTTGATTTCTGATATATTCGCAAATAATTTCAGCATCGGTTTCGCACATTATGGCAAGCTTTTCATTAGTAACACCAAGGCGTTTTGCACGCATTTTAATCTGATATGCGGACTCCTCACCCGAAACGTATAAAACGGAAAAGCCCTTGGCTAATTTTTCACAAATCTGTAAAAGAATGGTTGATTTACCAATACCGGGGTCACCGCAAAGAAGCACTAACGAGCCCTTAACAAGACCGCCACCCAAAACACGGTTAAGCTCCCCTACCCCTGTGTCATAACGAACCTCACCCGAGGAGTTAATCTGCGACAAAGGTAAGGCTAAGCCTGAGTAGGACGTAAGCCTGTTTTTAGCGGTTTTATTTGCAGGGGTGTCAATTACCTGCTCTTCATTTAAAGTGTCCCATTCGCCGCATGAGGGGCATTTGCCGTACCATTTGGCGGACTCATACCCACACTCACTGCATATAAAAACAACCTTGTTTTTTGCCATTTATGTCATCCTTTACTGTAGACGTAATCCTGTATACCTGTTGCTATACAAAAAGCAATTTTACGTTGATAATCATCGGTTTTAAGTAACTGTGTTTCCTCATAATTAGAAAGAAAACCGCATTCGACAAGAACTGCGGGTTTCACCGCATTATAAATAAGATAAACTGACGTACCGCATTTTTTGATCTGCCTGTCATTATCGGGTTGCAAAATCTCGGTAACGTTTTCCTGAATATTACGGGCAAGCTCGGAGCTTTGCTCACTGAATTCCGGTGAATAAAACACCTGTAGACCATTGTATTTTTCAATATGGTATTTATTCTGATGAATGCTTATAAATAAAGCATTATCCGTGTCATTCATAAGCTTTAAGCGGTTGTGGATATCAGAGGTTTTCCTTTGCCTTATGGTGTTAAGACCCTCATCCTCAAGGGACGTGTCGTTAAATCGGGTTAAAATGGTGCCAAAGCCCGATATTTCAAGGTATTCCTGTAAATAAAGGCTTATTTTAAGGTTGATATCCTTTTCCACAGTGCCGTCGAGTGCTACTGCACCACCGTCAAAGCCACCGTGCCCTGCATCAATGATTATAACAGGTGTTTTGGTGTTATTTTCACCATATCCCGACACGGAATTATTAGCATAAAAATACGTAGTAGCATTAAAAATTAATGCGCAAATCACAATGCAGATTAACGGTATATAAAGCTTTTTCATTTAACCACCGATAATATATATGTGTTTGGGCGGTTAAATAGTTGTTGTGTTTTAAATAAAGTCTGCTCCGTTTTTCATTAAAAGCTTGTGACGGGTAATACGCCATAATAAATCGTCACGGCATAATTTTTCGGTTAATAAATTACAGAAGTTAACGGGACTGACTGTAAAATCATTACCTGCAGGAAGATTGAATTTCAATAAAACCCCGCCGTTTTCTTCGGTTACTTCAAAGTTTTTAAGATTTTCGGTAACGTTGATTGTTTTAAAACCACCCTTTTTAACCTTCTTTTCGTAGGTAAGGGTTTCATTTGCGATTATTTCTTTAATTTTTTCGCCAATACCTTCAAGGTCAATACCAACAAGTTGAGCAGAATAATCTGCCGAAAAAATCTCAAGGGGCTTGTTCTGTGGTTCTGTAATTTCAATAAATTTAATTCCCGGTACGGTAACCCTGTTAAGCTCGTCAATAACCCTTTGTAAGGGGTAATTTTCATCGTTAAGTCTTATATCAAGGGGCTCGTACAAGCCCTCAACACCAAGGGGTAAGGACATACCGAACACAAGGTGCGGATGAGGGTTAAAGCCCTCGGTATACCACAAAGGGATATCGGTTCTGCGGAAAGCACGAACCATACATCTTGTTAAATCAAGGTGGGATATGTATTTAGCCGTGTCGGTTTTATTAAACCATATTCTGACTGAGCGCATCACACTTACCTCCATTTAACTTGTTTGAACCGCAACCCGCACACTGCTGACGGCAGTGCTTGGTGGTTTCGGCATTTTTAGCCTTTTCATTTTCGCAAATAAGGAACTGCTTTCTGATACCTGAGTTAATGTGGTCCCAAGGCAGAACCTCATCGTATGAACGACGGCGGTTTGCATAAAACTCGGTTGAAAGACCGCAGGTCTCAAAAGCCTGTAACCAGGTGTCAAACTTAAATTTATCATCCCAGCTATCGAAGGTACAGCCGTTATTATATGCGGCTTCGATAACGTCGGAAAGTCTTCTGTCACCACGGGCAAACACACCCTCAAGGAAGGTTAAATCCGTGTTGTGGAAACGGAAGGTAATCTTTTTAGAGGTACAGGTGTCAAGAAGAAGCTTCTGCTTACGCTTTAACTCCTCACGGGTATCCTGAGGCTCCCACTGGAATGGTGTACAGGGCTTCGGAACGAAGGATGAAACACCTGCACTTACGTTTACTCCCTTACCCTTGGGCTTATCGGGGTTTGAGTAGAACTCCTCAACAACCTTTTGTGAAAGCACGTTGATACCAACAACGTCATCGTCCGTTTCGGTGGGAAGACCAATCATAAAATATAATTTAACCGCAGTCCAACCGCCCACGAAAGCCTTGCGACAGGTGTCAAGAATTTCTGACTCGGAAATATTTTTATTAATAACGTCACGAAGCCTTTGTGTACCTGCCTCGGCGGCAAAGGTAAGACCCGAGCGTCTGACAAGGGCTAACTTTTCTTTTAATTCGTCTGAGAAATTGTCAATACGTAACGAGGGTAATGCCACGTTAATTTTCTGTGGCACAGCCCAACCTAATAACTCCTCAAGAAGCTCTGTAATTTTAGTGTAGTCACTACTTGAAAGTGAGCAAAGGGATAATTCATCGTAACCACTTGTACACGCAAGTCTCTGACTCTGCTCACTGATGGTTTCAACACTTTTTTCGCGAATGGGTCGGTACCAGAAGCCCGCCTGACAGAAACGGCATCCACGGATACAGCCACGGAAAATCTCGTGAACAACTCTGTCGTGAACAACCTCAACAAAGGGCACAACAAAGGTGTCGGGATAGAAAATTTTATCAAGGTCGGCTACTACCCTTTTGTTAACCACGTCGGGTGCACCGTTGGTTGCTTTAATTTCTTTAATTGTACCATCCTCATTGTACGTTACGTCGTACAACGAGGGGACGTAAATACCCTCAATATGTGCCGCAGCCTTTAAAAACTCACTTCTTGATTTACCCTGCTTTTTGTATTCGTTAAGCAAATCAAGAAATTCGAGCATCATCTCCTCGCCTTCACCAATCTGGAATGCATCGATGAAATCCGCAAGAGGCTCGGGGTTGCAAACACAGGGACCACCCGCTATAACAACGGGTATGTCAAGTGAGTCACCCCTATCCTTGCTACGTAAGGGGATTTTAGCGAGATTGAGCATATTCAAAACGTTTGTAAAGCACAATTCATACTGTAAGGTAAAGCCCACAACGTCAAAATCCGCCAATTGGTCACGGCTTTCGAGTGCGAACAAGGGAATATCCTTTTCACGCATAACGGCTTCCATATCGGTATCGGGTGCAAAAACCCTTTCGCACCAATAATTTTCCCTTGAGTTTATGAGACTGTAAAGTATCTTCATACCAAGGTGTGACATACCGATTTCGTAGGTGTCGGGGAAACAGAAAGCAAATCTTATATCAACGTTTTCTTTGTTTTTTACAACTGAATTAAGCTCACCGCCCGTGTACCTTGCAGGTTTTTGCACAAGGGGTAAAATTGACTCGATTTTTGTTTTAAGCATATATACAACTCCATAAAAACATATACATTTATTTTACTATATTTACTTTTAATAATCAAGTAAAATAAAACCGTGTTCCTGATATTTTTCAGAAACACGGTCAGTAATTTATTTTGCTTTTTTGGTTGCTTTTTTGGATTTGAAAAGGGCGGATACCTTTTTGAATACGGGAATTTTCTCCTGAGTTTCACCATCGTCGCATTTTTCAACTATTACAAGGAACAGCGTGATAAGTAAAAGATACGGCACAGGGCATAAAATACCCGGATTTACAAGGGACATCATTTCAAGGCTTATGTACGAAAGGAATACGGTCATATTAAAGAGCGTAGCCTTTTTCCATATAAGCATATTACGTTTAATGAACTGATAAACGAAGGCAACAATACCAAGTATACCAAAGCTTGCGGCAATTTGTATGGGTTCACAATGGTACCAACACAAAGCCCCTGCTTTATTTTTAAATATGTCACGGTTACCCATATAGCCCAGACCCGTACCCAAAATCGGGTGATTCAGGAAATCCTCAACACCACGGGCATAGTGCCTTACACGGGTTTCAGTATCCTCACCGCCGATAAGGAAATCGTTTAATACGTTGAAAAGCCTTACGAAGGTGTTATTAAGGAACTTGGTAATCTGCGGTAAGAAAATAAGAAGACCGAAAACAACACAAACACAAATAATAACGTAGGCTAATCTTCTGCGCTTGTCGTAAAGAACAAACATCACAATGCACATTACAAGCTCAATTGCGCCGAATACCATACCACCTCTTGAGCCTGATAAAAGCATTGCAAGGAAGAACAGGAATCCAAGAACAATTGCGGTGGGCTTTTTGTTACCTAAAAGGAAGGTAAAGGGCATTGTTATCATAAGAATTGTGGAGATATTATTACGCCATCTTATGAAGAAAATGCCGCCCTTATCAATAGCAAGGTTGATGTTAATAAGGTAGTGGGCAATAACCATAAACGTTGCAAACACGCCCACAATAACCATAATGCGGGTCAATTGCTTAATAAGAGAATACTTCTTGGTAACGTCGATTTTAGCGTACAAATAGCAGTAGACGATAACCATACCAAAGCCCATACCGAGCATATGGTAAATTGATGAACCTGCAAAGTATTCCTTAGCCGAAATAAAGCCGAAGCCACCCATCATAACCGCAAAGGAAACAAACATCATGGGCTTGAATTGTGAGCCCTTGGCAGAAAGCTTTTTGCGGTAAACAACAAGGTTAAAAATTATTATGCCTATTAAGGGTATTGCCAACCAAATAATACTCAAAAAGTCGTTAAGGGAGTTGTAGCACCTTATGGCGACTAAATAAGTGAACATTAATGGTATGAGCATTGCTAAAATATCGCCTGTAAACAAGAAGCAGAAGCCTGTGAAATAGGCTAAAACAACCGTACCTGCAATAGCGAATTGATGATTGGTATCTGAGCCACGGGCGTAGAACGAATCAAGACACGCGAATATAGCCGCAACAACAAACAAAATGGCAATCCATTGGTCGCTGAATAAAAAGTCGCGAACCTTGTTTATCCTTCTTAGTGATGACTCGGATTTAAATATATGTTCCATATCAAAATACCACACAATAATCCAAATTTACTTCCATTATATCTAAAAACAACTAATTTGCAAGAAATATTACAAAACCTTAACATTTGTAACTATTTTTAACATTTGGTTTTAATCTGACGAATAACTTAAAAATCATATAAACACTCAGAAGTACTAACGTTAAGTTCATTTTAAATTTAAAGCAAAAATATACACTTATAAAAGTGAAAAGAAATGTTACCAACACCGCCGTTACGTCAAGAATCCTGTTTATTTTATCCGTTTCAATTATTGATTCAAGCAAAAATGAAAGTCCCCTGCCACCGTCAAAGTCATAAAAGGGAAGAAGATTAAATAACCCTATTCCTGAATTGACTAAGGAAAACAACGGTAAGGTTTTATAGAATAACCCACCTAAAATTAAGTTAAAAACAGGTGCTGAAAGGCTTATCAGGGCTTCCTTTAAGGAGGTTAAACTCTTTTCACCTCGCACTATATTAGCCCCGAATGCCGTAAGAGTAACGGCTTTAACGTTACCCCCAAGAATAAGAATGAAAGCAATATGCACTGTTTCGTGAAGTAATGAGGTTATAAATGAAAACAAGCAAATCTTAACCTCACCGACACACGCTAATATTAAAAATAAAGCTAAAAAAGTAAAGCTCAACGTGAACTCGGTTCCTTTAATCTTAAATTTCACTTATAGCCTCGTTTAAAGCGCTTTGTGGGTCGTAGGATTTATTATTAATACGTAATTCAAAGTGAAGATGAGGACCCGTGGATGAGCCTGTAGAGCCCATTTCGGCTATTTTTTGACCTGCTTTTACAATATCGCCCTTTTTAACAAGCAATTTATTGCAATGACAGTACACGGTCATAATTTCATTATCGTGAATTACTTTAAGATAATAGCCGTTCCATTGGTCGTAGTCAGAAACCAACACAGCTCCGTCAAAAGCAGAGTAAATGGGGGTTCCTGTTTCGTCGGCAATATCGACACCCGCATGAAAACGCAAATCACCGTCAATGGGGTGGGTGCGCACTCCAAAGGGCGAGGTTATCTCCCCTGTTGCGGGTAAAAACATTTTATGGCTTAAGGTGTACGAGTCAACAGAAACGTTATCGGGTATTTCATCTAAGGAGGAAACTGAATAATCCGCACCACCTTCGGCTTTAATTTTTGCAGTTAACTCCTCGGTTAAAGCCTCAGTTGCTTGTGTTTTTGTAGTTGCAACTGTTGTATCGGATGAACTCACCTGTGTTGGATTTTCAGTTTCACTTAATGCAGAATTTTTAAACACCTCCTGCCCTTTTTCCTTTAAATCAACTGCATAATTTCTATTAAGATTATCAAAGTAGGCTATTTTGATGCTTTCAAAAGCACTTAAACCTGTATATTTAATCCCAAATAAAACCCCGAAGCTTATTCCACAAACTAAAAACTGAAAAAACAATGTATGCAATAAATAATCCTTTTTGTTTTTATTCATAAAAAAATCACCCACAAATATATATGTGGGTGAAGTTGAAATTATTCCTCGGACTGTAAATCCTCCCATTGAAGGTACAGTTCCTCAAGCTCAATTCGTGTCTGGTCAAGCGTTTCGGTCAGTCGTATCAATTCCTCGTAATTTGCAGTAACCTCGGGGTCGGAAAGCAAAGCCTCGGTTTCACCTATAAGTGCTTCCTTTTCTTCAATTTCTGCTTCGGTTTTAGCAATTTGGGTTCTGCGCTTACGCTCGTTACTTGCTTTTTCTTTTCGTAATTTATAGTCGTTTGTAGTGGGCTTCTGGTGGCTCACCTGTGTTGCAACCTGCTTCATAGCTTCTCTGAAATTAAGATACGCTTCATAATTACCCGCAATATCAACCGCACCCTCGTGGGTTAAGTGGACAATTTTGGTTGCAAGCTTATTTATAAAATATCTGTCGTGGGAAACAACCAACAAGGTGCCGTTGAAATCAGAAAGAGCGTTTTCAAGAACCTCTCTTGAAATAATATCAAGGTGGTTGGTGGGCTCGTCAAGAATTAAGAAATTGGGCTTTGCAAGCATAATTTTAAGAAGTGAAATCTTTGCCCTTTCGCCACCACTTAAATCAGAAACAGCCTTAAATACGTCCTCGCCCCTGAATAAAAACATTGCAAGTGCACTGCGCACGTCCGTTTCGTTCATAAACGGGTACATATCCCACACTTCATTTAAAACGGTTTTGTGTGAGCTTAATTTATCAATATTCTGGTCGAAATAGCCTATTTTAACGTTGGAGCCAAGACGGAAAATACCGTTATCTGCAGTAATTTCTTTGTTAATTATTTTCAAAAAGGTTGATTTGCCGCAACCGTTGGGTCCTAAAAGAAAAACCTTATCCTCACGGTAAACGGACAAATCAAAATTCTTAAATAAGTCCTTATCGGGAAAGCTTTTCTGAAGTCCCTTAACAACCAAGACCTCGTCCCCTGCTCTTACGTCGGTTTTAAAGCTGAAGTTCACACTTTTAAGCACCTTATCGGGCACAACAAGGGTTTCCTTTAAGCGTTCAATCTGCTTTTCCTTACTTGCTATAGTAATATAATTACGCTCCTGATTAAAGCGCTTTTGTTGTTCTATAATACCCTCAATACGTTTGATTTCGGTAATCGTCTTTTCGTATTCACGCTCTATTGTAAGCTCACGCTCTGCCTTTAATTTTTGAAAAACAGAATAATTGCCCACAGTATGAATTAGCTTCTGATGTGAAATTTCCATAGTCGAGGTTGTAACCTTATCAAGGAAATATCTGTCGTGGGATACAACAATAAAAGCACCTCGATATTTTATAAGAAAGTCCTCAAGCCAGATGATTGACTCAGTATCGAGGTTGTTGGTTGGCTCGTCCAATAAAAGAAGGTTGGCGTTTGACAACAGTAATTTACATAATGAAAGCTTGGAACGTTGACCGCCGCTTAATGAGGACACCTTAAGGCTCAAGTCATTCTCTGTAAAACCGAGACCCATAAGTGCCGAGCGGGTTTTTGCCTTGTAAACAAGACCGTCACGTCGTTCAAGCTCCTCTGTAAGGCGTAACTGCCTTTCAATAGTGGCAAGGTCAGAGTTATAAAGGAGCTTTTCGTTGATTTCCTCAAGCTCCTTTTCCATTTCAATTACGTCATTAAATACCGTAAGAGCCTCGTCATAAAGGGTTGTTTCCTCGTCGCAGTCAAGGTACTGCTCCATATAGCCTATGCGAACGTCCTTACCACGTACAATACCGCCCTCTGTTGGGTCGTATTTGCCCGTAATAAGGCGAAAAAGTGATGTCTTACCCGTACCGTTGGCACCGATTAAGCCCACCCTGTCAGTTTCCTCAACCTTGAAAGCGGCGCCTTTAAACAAGACGCCGTCAAGAAAACCAAATGTTAAGTTTTGTGCCGTCAACAATGACATAAAACCACCTGATTATAAGGTACTGAGTAATACCTTGAATTCACCCTTGAATGTAATTTCACCTGAGTTAGCAGGAACAAAAATACTGTCACCTGCTTTACAGATGATGCTTTCATCACCTGCTACAAGCTCACCGTTACCGCTGAGTACAAGTATGCTGACAAATGAATCGTCACCGACCGTTAAGGTGTAAGAGTCCTTAACGTCAACAGAATCCATTTTAAAGAATTCGCAGGAGCAAAGCGCCTGTTCGGTTGCAGTGCCGTTAATAACGGGTGCAGAATCGGGGTCGCCGTTTCTTACGGGGGGTACTGTGTTTGTAACGTCAAGTGCCTTTTCAACGTGAAGCTCACGGGGCTTGCCGTCAACAAGACGGTTGTAGTCGTATACACGGTAGGTTGTGTTGCAGTTCTGCTGAACCTCTGCAAGTAAAATACCGCTACCGATAGCGTGAAGTGTTCCTGCACTGATAAAGAACACGTCGCCCTTTTTAACTTTAACTTTGTTTACGTAGTCAAGGAAGGTATTATCCTCAATGGATTTTCTGAACTCGTCGGGTGTAAGCTCCTTATTGAAGCCATAAATAAGCTCTGCACCCTCGTCACAGTCAAGAATATACCAAGCCTCGGTTTTGCCGTAGCTGTTTTCGTGAATTTTAGCGTATTCATCATCGGGATGAACCTGAACCGACAAATCTGCCTTAGCGTCAATGAATTTAATAAGTAAGGGAAATTCCTCGTAGGACTGACCCTTTGTGCCTAAAATCACTTTATTTTCCTTCACAAAATCAGTAAAGGATTTACCTGCATTTTCGCCGTTAACGATTACATTGTCGCCGTCGTTACGTGCGCAAAGCATCCAGGCTTCCGCAATATTATTAAGGTCACTTTCAAAACCATAATCATTTTTAAGTCTGTTACCGCCCCATACGATTTCTTTGAAAACGGGCTCTAATTTAATAAATTTGTTCATTCTTCTACCTCCGCAGGTGTTCTGTCGGCGGTGCTTTCAACCGCAACAACGCTTATTTCTTTTTTCTCAATAAAGGGAACTGACGAGGATTTAATGTCAACTCGGTCGTAATATTCCTTAAATCTAATGGTAAACCTGATTTTACGCTTACATTTTTTGCAAAGGAACACGGCTCTGAAGGACTGATTAATAACCCTCCACTCTGAAATTCTTTCGCACTGACCTGCACAAACGTCGCAAAGGCAACGCATTTTAGACTTGTCAATAAGCGGACTGTTAATATCGGTAATCACCTTGGGTTTAAACGTAATTTTTGAATAAAAGGACGTATCGCAAACAAGCATATAAGAGGATAACATATGCTCGTTATAAATCTTTCTAAAAATATCCGCAGTTAAAAAGCTATCGTCAAGGGCACGGTGTAAGGAGTAGCTTTCAACGTCAATGCCCAACTTTTCAGCCGCCGCAGAAAGTCCGATTTGGTCCGCCTTTGAAATATTCATAAAGGCTTGGGCGTATTTCTGCAGGTTAACGTAATTCCTGAGGAACGGAATAAACGAAATGCCGTTGAAGTACCTGAAATTCTCAATAAGCACACGAATATCCGTGTCACCCCACGTAAGGATAACAGTATCATTGCCTGATGACCATTTTCTGAAAAGAGACATTGTTTGTGAAAACGGTGTTCCCGTGCTTATGTCATCATTAGTAATATTGGTAAGCTCTTTAACTCTTGAATGAAGCTTCTTGCCCAACTGCGCTTTAATAAACATCGAAAAGGTATCGATAACGTTAAGATTTTCGTCGAGCTTAACTGCACCGATTTCAATAATCTCGTTAATAAAGCCTTTTTTCTTTTTACAGTAGGCGTTATTCCATTCAAGGTCCATGATTATATAATTCATCGTGAACTCCTATATAAGACCACCTGCCGTAAAGCAGATGGTCTGATTAACTTATTGTAAGCCTTCCTCGTCGTAAAGACAGGCTGTTTCAAGTAATACCTTTACACCTGCCTCAAGTGCTTCGGGAATAAGAAGGTCGGGTGTATCAAGGCGTGTGTGGTAATATCTGGGTGGTGTGGGGTCCATAGCCGCAAAGCCCGTTGCTTTAATGCCGCCCTGTGTAAATGCTGCGGCGTCGCAAGCGCCTATGTAAATAGAAGAATAAGGAATATCAAAGCCACAGTTAAGAGCCGCCTTTTTAACAAGTGCCTTAGCCTGTGCATCGTGCTGTAAGGTACCGCTTAAGTCACGGTCGTAAACAGCCATATACTCCATATCACGCATTGTGTCGCAGGCAACAACAACTGTTTCAATTTCCTTAAGCTCTGCCTTGTGCTTTTTAACGTAAGCCTTAGCACCTCTGAGACCTGCTTCCTCTGAGCCTGAAAGCATAACGCAAACGTCGGTATTTTCGAAACGAACGTCGTTTTCTTCCATTATTTTAAGAACCGCCATTGACGTTAAGCAGCCTGAAAGGTTGTCGTTAGCACCGGGAACGCTCTTTGTATGGCTCTGAAAGAAAAGAAAGCCTGTATAAGGAATAAGGAATATACATAAAATGATACCGAGAATAAGGAAGAATATGTCCGCACCCTGTGAGGACACACCCTTAAGGTCAATAACTATAAACTTAACAAGCGAAGATATACAACAAACAATAAGACCAACAACGGCAGGAATAAGGAAAAGCTTCATACCTGTACCGCCGAGCTTGTAGTTTAAAGTCCACTCGTACTGTGAGTCGGCGTGGCCTATAAAAATAACTCTCTTTTTGGTTTCGCCACTTGCTTTTCTTGTGGCAAACACGTTGTGTGAGGGATGACCCTTGAAAAGAGGGTCAATAAATTGCTTGTACATTAAAAACTCTAAAACAAGCGGAATAAAGCCAAGCACTGTAAGACCAAAGCCGATAACGGGCTTAAAGAAGAACAAAACCGTTGCAATCATAGCCATAGCTACAGTAAAGGGAATAAATCCCATAAAAGCCTGACGGTGAACGGTGAAGCCCTCAATATCCACCTTATCTGACCATTTTTTCAAATCCTCAGCCATAGATTCCTGTGCCTTAAGCTCCTCAGGGCTACCGGGTGCACGGGGTCCGATTTTGTCACAAATGTAGGTGATTTTGTCCACCATATATTTAACGGTAGAGTCAAAATCGATTTTTGATGAACTAAACTTGGTTGAAATTGTTTTCATACACATCACTTCCCTATTTTCCAATGTTGTTAATATAACACATCGATTAAAATTTTACAACACTATATACTAAATTATATTGATTTTATCAAAAATATAAGTTAAAATGAATTAAAAATTACTCGGATGGTGACATTTATGCTTAACGATTCAAAGGTTCTTTATTATAAATCGGCGGCTAAATCGTGGCTTCAGGCAATGCCCTTGGGCAACGGCTTTTTAGGTGCTATGGTTTACGGAAGAACCGACAAAGAAACAATTTCAATGAACTCGGACACTCTCTGGACAGGTTATCCCCGTAAAACCGTGCTCAAGGATGACTGTAACGAAAAATTCCTTGAAGCAAGGAATTTAGTTCTTAAGGGTGAATACAGAAAGGGTCAGGATATAATCGAGGCCAACGTACTTGCAACCTGCTCACAGGCTTATATGCCCCTTTGCGATATTAACATTAAGTACAAGCCCACCTTCCCTCGCAAAAATTACAGCAGAGAGCTTGACCTTGAAACGGGTGTTAATACTGTTAAATACTCACGTGGCGGATGTAACTTTGAAAGAAAATCCTTCGTGTCCTCACCTGCTGACGCTTATATTGACAGGATTGTTGCAGATAACGGTAAGACCGTTAATTTAACAGTTTCATTAAGCACAAAGCTTAAGGGTTCATCATTTATCGAAAACGGTGTGCTTATTCTTGACGGCAGATGCCCCTCAAACTCACCCTGTAATATCCGTGACGTTGAAATTTACAAAAACGACGTTGAATATCCCGATAATCCTGCCGAGCAAGGTATGTACTTCCGTTGTGCACTTAAGGTGCTTACAGACGGTAAGGTTACCGAGGGCAAAAACGCAATTACAGTTTCTGAGGCAACTGAGGCAACCTTGATTTTCTGCACAGAAAACTCCTTCAACGGCTTCGACAAGCACCCCGTTCTTGAGGGTAAGGAATATAAAAACGCTTGTCTTAACCATCTTAACGAGGTTGTAAAAATCCCTTACGAAACCTTAGAGAAAGAGCATATTGATGATTTCTCATCTTTCTTTAACAGAGTTTCTCTTGATTTAGGAACAAACGGCAAGGGCGATATTCCTACAGATAAGCGTCTTATAAAACACGACAACGGTGCCGAGGATATTGCACTTTACACACTTATGTTCAACTTCGGCAGATATCTTATAATTGCGGGTTCCCGTGCGGGCAGTCAGGCAACGAACCTTCAGGGTATCTGGAACGACAAGGTTGCTCCCCCGTGGAGTTCAAACTACACCGTAAACATCAACACCGAAATGAACTATTGGCCCGTGCTTATGTGTAACCTTCACGAATTCAACGAGCCCCTTATTCACCTTGTTAAAGACTTGACCGTTACAGGCGAAAGAACCGCCAAGCACATTTATAACGCCCGTGGCTTCTGCGCACACCACAACGTTGATATCTGGCGTTACTCAGACCCTGCCAGTGGCGATGCTCAGTGGGGCTTCTGGAATATGTCGGGTGTTTGGTTCTGTCAGCATTTGTTCAACCATTACTTATATACCAAAGACGTTGAGTTCCTTAAGGAAACAGCGTACCCAATACTCAAGAAATCAGTTCAGTTCATACTTGATATGCTTGTTGAAAAAGACGGCTATCTTATTATGACGCCCTCAACCTCACCCGAAAACGAATTCCTTATAAACGGCGTTGCTATGAGTGTAAGTGAAACCACAACTATGACAATGTCACTTGTTAAAGAGGTTTTTGCAAACATTCTTACTGCCGCCGAAATCCTTGGTGAAAACGATGAGGATATTGAGGCTGTAAGGGCTGCTTTACCCAGACTTTTACCCTATCAGATTGGTAGCCGTGGCGAAATGCTTGAATGGTACAAGGAGCTTAAAGAGCACGAGCCTACACACCGCCATAAATCGCACCTTTACGGTCTTCACCCCGGTTATCAGATTACTCCTGATGAAACACCCGACCTTGCAAAGGCTTGTATACGTTCACTGGAGCTTCGTGGTGATAACGGCACAGGTTGGAGCCTTGGTTGGAAAATCAATATGTGGGCAAGACTTTGGGATGGTGACCACGCCTTAAAGCTTCTTGATATGCAGTTACGCCCCGTACCCGCAGGCAAGAATTTGCGTTACCGTGGCGGCGGTACATATCCCAACCTCTTTGATGCTCATCCTCCCTTCCAGATTGACGGCAACTACGGTTGTGCAAGCGGTATTTGTGAAATGCTTTTACAGTCACGTCAGGGCAAGATTTTCCTCTTACCTGCATTACCCTCTTCATGGAAGAACGGCAAGGTTACAGGTCTTAAGGCAATGGGTAACGTTACCGTTGATATTGAATGGAAAAATGGCGAAATTGTTGATTATAAGCTCGATGGCGATACTTCAAATATCGAGGTTTATATCAAAGGTAAATTAGTAGAATAAAATTTTAGCACCGTTAGAATCAACTAACGGTGCTTTTCTTTATCTTAAGTTATATTGCTTTTTAATCTCGTTGGTGAAGGCGTACATCTGCTCAAGCTCCTTTTTACGTGAGCCGAACAAATCCTCGGGGCTTCTTGTTCTTGTCATAATGCCGATATCAACACCGTCAAGGCTCATATAATATTTTGCACTTACGGGATAACACTGACACTCTGTAAGCGAGAAGAAGCCAACCATATTCTCAAGGAATTTTGCTTTTTCTTCATCACCGTTTTTAATTGCTTCAATAACCTGTGAGTAAAGCTCGGGGTGGAAATTAGCCATAACGCCTGAATAACCCTCACAACCCATACGAATACTTTCGGCAAGTGTAGCCCCATTGGCATTGAATATCATAATATCACTACCCTTGATAGCATCAAGCTTGCCTGAATTTTTTTAAGGTCGCAGCAGGTATCCTTTATAAACATATATCTGCCCGATTCAGCCATTTTCTTCATTACGTAGGGTGAAAGCTCACGCTTGTAGGGATAGGGACATTCGTAAACGCCTAAGGGAATATCGGGTAAAGCATTTGCAACGTATTCCATATTTTTAAGCAGCACGTCGTCATCCTCATCTTCTTTGGCAAAACGGTTTGAAATAAACACGTAAGCGTCAATACCCGTTTCAATAAATGCCTTAGCCTCGTCAATCTGAACGTCAAGGTCGTCGGACGTGTGACCCGAAGCCACAATATCCATACCCTCGGGCTTGTTAGCCATAATGAATTTTAATAGCTCGAGCCTTTCCTCAAAGCTTAAGTAAAAAATCTCACTGCTCTGGCAAATAGCAAAAATGCCGTCGGTACCCTTTTGGGCATACCAATCAAGAATTTGCTTAACGCCGTTATAATCAATTTTATTATCATCTGTGAAAGGTGTAATCATAGTGGGATAAACACCTGTTTTAATTTTTTTCATTACGTAATCACCTCTTAAAACATTCTAACACACTTAAATTTAAAAATAAATAGACATTTTGATAGTTTTTGTATATAATGTAAGAAATTGAGAGGTGTTTTTATGGCTATAAGAAAATATGAACCCAAGGATTACGAGCAGATTGTAAATATTTGTCTTAATACCTACGATAAAGAGGAGCA